>CABGHH010000270.1 GCA_902158745.1 Candidatus Methanolliviera sp. GoM_asphalt | reverse complement strand
TTTTATTTATAGCGCCGGTCATTGCACCTATCGTGTCCGTATCACCCCCAAGACCAATCGCATAACAAACGGATTCCTCAAATCCACCCTTCAATGATGAATAGATGGCCGTTGGAACGGAATTATATGCTTCTATCCCATTTCCAAGCTCACTCACAATTCTCAGTTTACTCTTTTCGTCCAATAATCTCTTTGCCATCTCAAGTTTTTCTCTATATATCTCATTCTCTGTAAATTCTATCAACTTATCAAGAAAATCATTTGGATCTAACTCAGATTTATATCCAGATCTCAAAGCCAAAGAAACCGCATAAGCCTGCATAACCGCTCCCTCCCTTCCCAATTCGTGTGCATGCGTGATACCGCTCGCGGCTTCTGCCACTTCGCGCAGTGCCTTCGGATTATCGTGATAGAAGAGGCCGATGGGAGCAATCCTCATTGCTCCTCCATTCCCGTACGATCCCTCTCCGTTGAATAGCGTCTTCGCGGCCTTCTCCCATTTAACACCGGATCTTATCATCCTAAAGATGGCTGGGGGACCGTATGCATAGCCACGCCAGGGCTCATCTTCATAATTTTTAAGGAACGTTCTTGCCATATGATCTCCGTCAAATCCTCTTTTTTCTATCAGCGATTCTGCCACGCCGATCGTCATGTGCGCGTCGTCCGTCCACCTCAAGAATTTCGGTTCTTCAAATTTGAATTCAAGAGACGAAAGACCCTCATATAGGCTTCCGAGTGCGTCGCCCACGGCAACTCCTACCAGGCACCCGATGAACTTCTTAAGCATCTCATTATACACAGCTTCTTTTCGCAAAAATACTTTACGAATCGGGGAAGTGAATATTAGACTTGCGTTAGAATTACTTCACTTTTATTTCTTCATTTTTCCTATTCTAAGTGAGAATAGAATTCCTTTGGTTTAAGTTCATCGAATTCCCCTCTCTCCAAAAGATATTTTCTTATATCAATGCATAGATGGCATTTAGAGACATATCCTTCTCTTAATTCCTGATAACCAAAATCTTTAGCAAAGTGAAAAAGTCCTTTAAAATCCTCGTTGATTAAAAATTTCAAAACAGGCTTTCTCTCCAAATCCAACCCATCTTTTAAAAGTTCATTCAAGTTTCGGCAATCACCCAAGGAGATCCCACCACAATAGCCTGGCAAGTAATTTCCATAATTATCGAAATGATTATGCCAATTTCTCAGAAATGGTGGCTGACAGGGTTGATCGAAAAAATGATTTGCAGGATACTTTGGGTAAAGCTCCTTCAAGTTATAAGCTGCCCTCCCCATCAAAAACATTTCCACTCTTTCTCTCAGATCATCTTTCACTAAATTTAGATAATCTTTAACTGAGATCCTTTCTTTAATTCCCAATCTTTTGAATAAAAAATAGTATTCAAGCTGATAGATCATTAAATTTTTACCAAATATTTCTTGACTGATTTTGATCCCTCTTTCTGTTCTCTCAAATGGCACGTATTCTAAATAAAATGGATTGACAGAGATCAAAATTCCTTTTAGGCCTTTTTCTTTGAGTAGCTGAAGTTTTTCTCTGGTTAATCTCTCATTGATGCACCAGTAGCAGTTTGTCTCAACAAAAGTTGAGGGAATATTCAACTCATTGACTATCTCTGTGGCTCTCAGCAAAAGATCGGAGTTCAAAAATGGTTCTCCGCCAGTAAAATGGAATCCATAGTTTAAGTTCGCTTTCCGCATTACTCCAAATCTTATTTAATATAACCTCCAT
>CABGHH010000269.1 GCA_902158745.1 Candidatus Methanolliviera sp. GoM_asphalt | reverse complement strand
GTCATCCAAATATTGGGTTGAATGAAAAACGATCTTTGCCTTTCATTTCACAAAATAACTTCATAGAGATGGAATCCCAACTGCTCTTAAAGAATAGAACTACATGCGATGAACCTATACTCCAATTTAAGATTTTGGAGAGAAGCGACGGGAGAGATGGGGGAGAAGAAGTAACCTTGAAGTCTGATCAAAATAAAATAGGCTCCAACGAGTTCAATAAGATGATATTATCATAATGATCAGAGATGCCTCGATTCTTTATTGCTTTCTTTATAATTTTCATCTCTTGAAGGGGCATGCTCGCTTCAAATTTGATATCTAAGAATTTTAAAATGGTTGGAGCTATGTTCGATATACAAAACCCACGATAATCCGGTTTGACGAGGTTTCTTTTGATGAATCCTCTCTCTTTCAACTCGAATATCATCTCATCCGATATCTTCATAATATTTCTTTCTTTATTCCTCATCCCCCATTATTTGGAGCACGACCTCCCTTGAGCGGCTCCTATTGTCCAATTCCACAAATACGATCTGCTGCCAAGTTCCCAGGGTTAATCTGCCATCTTCAAACGGAACAGTTATGCTCGGCCCAAGCAGAGACGCTCTCACGTGAGAGTGTCCGTTTCCATCGTGCCAACGTTTTTCGTGTTCGTATTCGATCTCCTTTGGAGCTATCCTCTCGAGCATCGCTGGAAGATCTTTCAGCAATCCCGGCTCGTATTCGATCGTCGTCACTGCGCCGGTGGAGCCTGGGACAAATATTGTTACAATGCCATCTTTAACTCCCGAATTCTTGATTTCATCTGAAATATCACTTGTTATATCTATGATATCCGTCTCTCCTCTCGTCTTGAAATTGAGGCGTCTCGATATAATCTTCAATCTATCTCCCTTCGGATATCTTTTATTACAAATTCTTTAAACTTCCCATTCGGCAGATCTTAAGAATTTGAGCACTTCCTCGTCTTCGAGATCGTACCATTGCTCATAGGCGTCTGCAACAGCAAATATCGGCCCTTTTCTGATGTTTAAACAAATAATCTTATCCACAAAATTTTCTATTTTCTCAATGGCCATGAGAGATGATGTTGGAACGGCGACGACCAATTCTTTTGGATTCTTTCCCCCCACGGAATAAACCGCCGCCAAGGTCGTAAATCCTGATGCCAGCCCATCATCGACGAGTATCACCCTTTTGCCCCCAATCTCCGGGAATTTTTCGCATCCAAATAATTTCATCCTCTCTTCAATCTCTTCTCTCTCCTCAACGATACAATCCTCTATCTCTTTTTTGCTCAATCTCAGATGTTTCACGAGATCCTCGTTTAGTAATACGATACCATCCCACGTCATTGCACCGAATCCCGCCTCCCTGTTCCAGGGCATGTGGATCTTCCTGACGACGATCGGATCGAGCGGCAAATTCAATCTCTTTGAGATTATAGCTCCAACTGGCACTCCTCCGGCCGGGATTGCCAGTATATGCGCATCCTTTCCTTTGTAATCTTCAAGTCGTTCTGCCAAAAGCTCGCCTGCGTGAGAACGATTCTTGAATATGGATGTCTTATTCCTTAACGATCTATCTTCAATCATCTCAGTCATTCCATTAGACTTGTTGCCTAATAACAAAAACCCGTTAACATCCTTTAATCGACCAAATATTCGTAATGTTGGCTTATTCTTTCAGCGCTTATCCATTCTTCGTTTATATTATGCAGCCGTAATATTTTCTTGATCCGTGTAAACGTACTTATATGCCAAATT
>CABGHH010000268.1 GCA_902158745.1 Candidatus Methanolliviera sp. GoM_asphalt | reverse complement strand
TACAATTCGAGCTCGCAGATATGAAGACGAGGGTCGAGGCGTCGAGGAACTTGATCTATAAAGGTGCCTGGCAGACGGACAACGGCATCGAAAATCCGATGGATGTCGCGATAGCAAAATGGTATGCGTGTGAGTCCGCGGTGAAGAACTGTGATCAGTCCCTTCAGATACATGGAGGATACGGATACATAGACGAATACGACATAGAAAGGTTTTATCGAGCAGCAAAGGTCACAGAGATCTTTGAAGGTGCAAAACAGATAGAAAAGATGATAATTGCGAGAGGGCTTCTCGCATAATTTTTTATTTTTTATCATTTACCTTTAAGATCTCTTCTTTTTATCTTATCTGTGGTTTCACCGAGAATCATCCCTCAAATTCTGAAAACCTTATACCATCTGGATCTAGCTTTCTTATCAGTACCATATCCTCAGACGTTGGAGTTGTAGTAACACCGTATTTCCCGACAATGGGCGCAAAACTCATGTTCTCCACCACATCTTTGACGCTTACGTCTTTATGAACGCTCTTAAGAACCAAGTATCCCTTTTCTACCATAAATACGGCTTTATCAGTGATTATTGTAACCTCCTTATCTTTTCCTTCCTCATAACCGAGTCCCGTGAGAAAGTCAAGGCGATCCACAAAAACTCTCTTCGAATGGTGCGTCGTCCATAAAATTAGCTTTTTAACCAATGGAGTTAAGAACGAAGTGGCCGCACCGCCTGGCAATTTAATCTTAGGTCTCTGGTAATCGCCTATACAGGTAAGATTCGTGTTTCCTCTCGAATCGATCTGAGCACCGCCCAAAAACATTGCCGTTAGAGATCAAAAGTTTCAATCAGTTCTATAACGGCCTTTGCCCCTATAAAATGATCTGGATCCGCGGAAGAGAACCTTAGGCGATATCTATCTGTGTCGGGATCAAGCCCCTCTGAAACCGGGAAGAATACCAGGGCTGGTGCGTGTGATGCCTTTGCAAGGTGCATTGCAAGCGCGGGAAGTGGCGAACCAAGCCCATGAAGCACCGTATCGCCATCTGCAAGTGTCTGCGACATCGCTTTAATCATTATATCTGCGATTTTAATTTTCATCTTCCTCCCCTCTCAACCACCTTTCGAAGAATTCATCAAATCTGCCCGCTCTGCACATCGAGACGTAATTCTTTACAAACCCGTAGTCTGGAGGGTAATAGTTATAGCATGCGGTGGGATACGCTCCTTTCGGTACGTGTACGACGGCAGCCGTATAGAATTAAGGAAACGTGTTTCTCTCAGGATGCCCAACAAAATATTCGGTATCCACGATCTCTTCTACGGTAATTATCAGCGTTTTTGCAGATTTGGCCTTGTAAACATCCTCAAATCTCGCACCTTCTATACTCGCGTTTCCAAACTTATCAACCTTTTGAACGTGGATGACCGCAACATTTGGGATAATCGCTTTTACAGCCACGATCTTCTCACCCGAAAATGGATCGTCGATGACTTTCCACGTCCCCTTCTTTTCATGTAGAGGGAGGAGATCTGTTGTCCTTCTTTGTAGGTTCGACCTCGTCCCTGCCTAGGTATCTGGATTTCTTATTCATCTCCTTCTCATAGTTTATCCACCCATCCAGTTCCTCGTCGATCAGGATCTTATGTTTTAATGTGGGGCATCTATCCGCCACCTCTTCAACCTTCCCTGCATTCTCAGAATCTGTAATCACATAAGAGATCTCAGCTCTATTTACACGGTATTCTACATCGCCCGGGGTACACATGGTGGTCGCGGGGCGGGGG
>CABGHH010000267.1 GCA_902158745.1 Candidatus Methanolliviera sp. GoM_asphalt | reverse complement strand
TTCCCGCGTATAATCTCTCTCTCTAGCGGACATCCCGCTTTCCTTGGTGCTCTCTGTCTCTATCTTCTTCTTCCTTTCCTCCACGAACCTCTTTATTCTCTCCTCTTCACTCAATTCTTCACCCATGGACATACACCTCACATACTTTCATCGATCATCTCGGGATTGAAACCCGCCATGACCCTCATCTTTGTGGCTCGCGACATCATCTCGAAGAGCTCAGTTCTAGCTTTGTATGGCTGAGTATCCCAGCTATACGTTAGACATAACTTCTTACAATCTTCCTCTGATAATGGAGGTCCTACCGGGACAGGCACATCCAAAACGTTACCCATCTGGTCCTTGATATATACGACCTCTCCACTGTCCTTGTCATATATGTATCTCCTTCTCGCATCGAACATCAGTCCATCCTCATCGAGTCTCAAAGAGTGTCCATGTACCGTTATTCCTCTCAGAGCAGACCTAGCAGGGTTAAATATCTCTGTCTCAAGAAGCATCTTTGTTGCCTTCTCTAAATCCCTCTCTCTCATCTCTAATATCTCCCTTCCACTATAGACACAGGTATCTACTCCTCTAAACCTAGCCAAATAGAGCCTCGATCTAGCGAAAGGGGCAATGGGAGGTTTATGAAAACTATCGGTCATCTGGATGAACCTGATTCTATCCCCTGCCCTTGCCCCCGGCGTTGGAACGACGATGTGCTTAATCGGATCATAAGGCTCAATAATCTCTTCAAGGGGAGGATGCACACTTACGTATGCAGACCTAACGGCCCTGTGAGACAAAAGCTGCGTTATATCATCTTCTGATATACTTCTATACTTCAATAAGGGCTTACTTTTATCCCATAGTCTCTTTCTTCTCTCCGATACGACATCTTTACCCGGATAAATATTCGGCACATATTCAGATTTAGTTTTTTCAGCCATTTTTATCCCTCCTTTATCTCTCCTTTTATCTGTTCTGCCGCCTCAGCTACTTTCTTTAAAGGATCTTGTAGCAAAGGAAACATATCTCTTATCTTGAAGAACGCGGAAGATGTCATCTCCGGTGAGAAGAGCTGCGTCCCGGAATCAAGACACATACCTGCCACGGTGGGCGCTTGTATGAAGCCTGAACCTCTCAAAATAACGTGATCCATGGTATATGCCCCGGGTCCAGCTCCACCATAAATAGAGTGCGTATAAAAAGCGAAACCTATACCCGTTCCCTGCATCCTTCCTCCATCAGGATCCGGTAGCCCACCTGTCTCATAGATAAATTCATCATCCATATATGCCATTATTGCAGAAACACTCTGCCCAGCTCTTGACGCTCCACAGTTGACGATCGCGCCGGCAATGATTCCAGCCAGTTCGTATGCATTCCAAAGCGGAAAATCATTGGTTGCATAAACTTTATATCCAGAAGCAAATTTATTTTTAATCTTTATGACTCCATTTTCAAATGCTCTTTTTACCGTAGCGTACACTATGTCTGCTACCATTCCCTCCCTGTTCTCCTTAATAAGATCCAAGACCAAATTATTGGCATTAAAACCTTCATAAGCATATCCGAGCAGGTTGTATCTCTCATACCAACCTATCGCATTTCCCATCTCCCACTGTGCCGCTGCTTCCAAGATGCTCGCCAACGCGACCCCATCCATCGTTCGCTTGTTTGCCAGTGCCACGATGTGATTAATGGTTATTCCGCTGTATTGGAGCCCCAAACCATCGATCATATTAGATGGCTTCAATAACCCCGATACCGGCGCTCCTGGTGGAAACGTGATAGAC
>CABGHH010000266.1 GCA_902158745.1 Candidatus Methanolliviera sp. GoM_asphalt | reverse complement strand
AGAAGTACGGAATTCCATATATAAGGACTTCTTTGTTTGGAATAGAACAGACTTCCAAGGCTTTGAGGGATGTGGCGGCATTTTTCGGATTGGAAGACAAAGCAGACGAGGTGATAGCGGACGAGGTCTCGAAGGTTGCTCCGAAGGTCGAAGAATACAAAAAGAAATTCGCGGGAAAGCGAATTTTCATTTACCAGGGGGCTCCGCGCGCATGGCACTGGGTGAGGATGTTCAGAGAGATAGGAATCGAAACGATCGCCGCCGCAACGACGTTCGGCCACGAAGAAGATTATGCAAGGATACGCGAGCGCGTGAAGGATGGGACGATCATCATAGACAATCCGAACTCGATCGAGCTCGAAGAGATCCTAACCGAATTGAAGCCAGATATATTCATCTCTGGATTAAAAGAGAAGTATCTCTCATACAAGCTCGGCATTCCATTCATAAACGGTCACGCCTATGAAAAGGGGCCCTATGCGGTTTATTCCGGCTTCTTGAACTTCGCGAGAGATGTCGAGAAGGCTATCTTTGCCCCGGTGTGGGGCCTGATAAGGAGAAACGATGAGAAGCGTAACGATTAACCCTTCAAGGATGTGTCAGCCGATCGGCGCCGTTTACGCAATATTTGGCATACATGCCGCAGCCCCGCTCATCCACGGATCACAGGGCTGTGCTGCATATCCGATGCGAATGTTCAATCGTCATTTTAGGGAGCCGGTGCAGATTGCGGTAACCGCTCTCGGTGAAGATGCATCCGTATTTGGTGGAAGGAAGAATTTAATGTTCTCCATAAAGAACGTGACCGCAAGAAGAAAACCGAAGATTATAGCGGTGATCACTACCTGCCTCTCCGAGACGATAGGCGACGACGTCGAGGGAATTGTAAGAGAAACCGAGGATGAGATGGAAGAGGCCGAAGGAATAGGTATTCCAATCGTTACGATCCACACGCCAAGCTATGTTGGATCACACATTACTGGATACGATAATGCATTAAAGGCGTTCGTTACACGTCTTTCGGAGGAATTTGATGGATCAAACGAGAAGTTGAATATCATACCCGGAATGATAAATCCTGGCGATATTCGGGAGATAAAACGGATACTCAATTCGCTTGGTGTTTCATATACAATTTTAAGTGATATCTCAGATACACTCGACGCCCCAATAATCCTTCCAAAACCGCCATTTCCGAACGGAGGAACGTCCGTAACTGAGATACGACAGTGCACAAACGCGTGTGGCATCATCTCACTCTGTGAACATGCCGGTGGATCTGCCGCGGTATTCCTGAAAAGGAAGTATGGGATAGGATCAAATGCGATCTGCCCGATCGGGGTTTCAAACACGGATCGATTTATTGAGGCTATAAACGATATGACCGATAAAGAGATCCCATATGAACTTGAAAAAGAGCGTGGGAAACTGATAGATGCGATGGTTGATGTGCATCAGCTCACGTATGGAGAGAAGGTCGCGATATTTGCAGATCCAGACATTGCACTTGGGATTGCAGAATTTACGTCTGAACTCGGGATGGAAGTCGTAGTCTTGGCGAGCAGTACGTCGAGCAAGGCGTTCACAGAAAAGGCAAAAGAGATATCTGATGGCGAGATTCTGAACGGAAACGATCTGTATGATCTCCATCGGGCGGTAAAGGAGAAAGATGCGGATATTCTCTTTGGACATACAATGTGCAAGAGGAGCATCCCGGCGGGTGAAGACGATATTGCATTCGTCAGATGCGGATTCCCCGTGTATGACAGAGTTGGATACTAC
>CABGHH010000265.1 GCA_902158745.1 Candidatus Methanolliviera sp. GoM_asphalt | reverse complement strand
TTATAAGTGCCGTTTGAACCAATTTTAACATCGTTTTGATCAATTTTGCCGCCTCCAATCAAATTTCATCTATTACGCCTCATTTTTAAACTAATTTTATGCGACGATCCTGTTGATCACATCGGTATTGATCTTGATCTTCTCGGAATCCTCCTCAATGATCCTTAATGCCTTAAGGGGGAAGAGAAGGAAGGGTATCAAGAACGAAAGATTTCCAAGAACCTCTTCCGTCTTCGCCCCGGTTCGTTCCTCAAATTCTTCTTTATCTATGCGGAGATCGGTGTAGAGGTTGGGGTCCATTAAAACGTTTAAACGTCTCTCCACGTCCTTTCCATCTATTCCAAGAAGGAGGCCCGCGAGACGATATATATTCTCCAACTGCCTCTGATTGAGGATACTCACCCCCATCATCACGGGGAAACGATCCTCATTAACCGCCTTGATATACTCTTCGAATGAGAAGGTATTGGCGTATCCTGTCAATGTTGGCGGCACGGTTGACTCTGTCTCCACTCCCATCCCGATTACGAATGGATGTCCATGCCCCGTGAGATACTCCCTCTCTCCCAAAGCCTTTTTATTCTTGAAATAAAGCGCCGCCCTCGTTTCATATCCATTTGATAGGAGAAGATCGAAGGTTGTGCGCCACATTTCCACCACTTCTCTCGCCGGAGGGAATTCGATCTTTCCCTTAGCGAGCTGAACGCCCCATGCAGTATTTGGGAGGATCAACAAAGGTAAGGTGTAGATCTGTTGAAGATCCGTTTCTATCACTTTTTTAAGATCGCTCGAAACAGAGGAGACCGTCTGACCCGGACAGCCGATCAGAAGCTTTGTTGTGGTATAGAACCCCTTATCCACCAGAAGTTCTATCGCTTTGATCGCGGTATCGCCATCATACCGTTTATTCATACCTTTCAGGAGTTCGTCGTCGAATGACTGTACACCTATGTTCACCCTGCTCACTCCGGCATCCAATAATGCATCGCACATCTCTTCGTTCACGTCTCCGGGATACACCTTTACCCCTATCTCCCCCGCGATCTTGAAATTGGATCTCAAATGATCCAAGATATCGATCACGCCTTCCCAGAGGATGCTGGGAGTGCCCCCTCTAAAATAGACGTCTCCCAGCTCGATGTCGCCCAATTTTGCCTTATAAAGTGAGATCTCCCTCTTTACAGCTTCGACGTAAGGTTTCGCCCTCTCTTCCGTGTATATGGAAGTGTTAAGGTAACAATAAGTACACTTGCTTCTGCAGAAAGGAACGTTGATATAAACACATACCCCATCCGAATTCGCGGGAATATGCGGTTCAAAAGGAATAACCGCCTCTCCCGACTTCATCGCCCTCTTCATCACGTCTCTTGCTATCGGAATGCGACATATCGCCCTGTTAGCCTCGATCATTCCCCTAAGTGCCGTTTGAACCAATTTTGCTATCATTTCGATCAATCCTGTCTCATCTCTTTAATAAAGCTTTTTAGATTATTTTCAAATTTGCTTGATTGCTTGTATATAAGGTTTTCGATACGAAAAATTACAAAAAATTAGCTTCTATCCTCGATCCATCCCTCGACTTCCAGACAGATCTCCCTCAATTTTTCCAGCTCTTCTTCGCTTGCTTCCCAGTATCCCCTCTCATTCGCCTCGAAGAGCGTCTCCATCATGTTATTCAATGCCCAGGGGTTTACCTCCTCGAGTTTTTTCCTTACCTCTTCATCCAGAATGTAGCGATCCTCGATCTCTCCCCAGATCCAGTTATCAACCTTATTTGTCGTGGCAGCGA
>CABGHH010000264.1 GCA_902158745.1 Candidatus Methanolliviera sp. GoM_asphalt | reverse complement strand
TCATCGTTCACAGAATCTATCCTGCAATATCCAAACCGCTCTAATTGGACAACTTCACCACTCTTCATCCCTTCTTCACCTATACCCTCATAAACCCTTTCAGGAGCGATGACCTTCATCTTCTTCGAAAAGCCATCCGGTAGCCAATGAATGATTGGGATGTCTTCTATTCTCTCTCCAACATAAAAAGCTCGATCACCTTTTATCTCGATATTATATAGGTTTTTCAGCCGAACGATGGAACCTTCTCTTGAAAACTTCTCATAATCTTCTCTCGCTATCAGAATCCTATTTTTAACCTTCAGTTCTCTAAATCCCCTCTCCGGAAAATTTGGGTGTAATGGTACCCTTGCCGTTCTCTCTTTGACGCCCTTCACCTCAAGAACGATTGGATTGCAGACGAAGAAATACCTATTTGCCTTATGATCTATTATCTTCTTGTTCTCCGCGTAGATATTCTTCATGCTGATAGATATATCCGAGTTTCCTACTCCAAGCTTTATTATAAAATTTCTGATCGCCTCTGGAAAGATCCCCCTTTTTCTCATCGCCATGATTGTTGGAAGTCTCGGATCGTCCCATCCATCGTAAATTCCTTCCTCTATTCCTTTTTTTATGGAGCTCGTGCTGAACTTTCCAAACTCGTGTATCTTCATCCTGCCCCAGTAGATCGTCTTTGGATATATCCAGTCAAAATATCTGTAAATAAACCTTTGTTTCCTTTCTCCATCCATCAGATCTTTTCCCCTTATAATGTGTGTCACTTCAAGAAGATGATCTTCTATGGCAGACTCAAAATCGAGCATCGGCCAGACGCAATATTTTTTTCCGACTTTCGGATGCCCCTCATAAATAATTCTAAATACAACAAAATCTCTCAACGCCGGGTTATCACCTTTCATATCAGTCTTAATCCTTAAAACCGCCTTCCCTTCTCTATATTCCCCGGATAACATTTTCTTCCAATAATTCAAATTATCTTCCACGGATTGATCTCGATGGAAGCACGCTTCCCCCTTATCTTTGAGAACCTTAAAACTCTCTCTATCACAGAAACATACGTAGCCCTTTCCTATCCGTATGAGTTCTTCTGCATAATCATAATAGATCGGCATTCTTTCGGAAGCAATTACGATTCTATCAGGTTTATATCCAAGCCATTCACAATCCTTGATATACCAATCATAAGCTTCTAGTAGTGGTCTCTTGATCCTTGGATCCGTATCATCGAACCTCAGTATGAACTCTCCATCATAGACGTTGGCGTACTCACCATTCACCACGATTCCTCTTGCGTGACCAAGCGTTGGAGGGCCATTTGGATTAGGGGCAAGCCTAATTACCACCTTTTCCCCTTCTTTAACGTCTAAATCTGGTAATTTCATCTCTTTCTCTTTTTTTTTCTCTTCTTCACCAAAATCAAAATTTTTTAGAAGATCCTTCAGCTCTCTTTCCCGCTCTTCCTTCCCCATCATCGAAACTTTATCTATAGTATCTTTAGCAATTTTAGAAACTTCTTTTGCATCTTTCCTCAATTCCGGGTCTTTCGCCATTATTTTTCCCATTACTGCCCCTAAATCCGGAATAGAATCGTATTTTACGGCATTTTCGAGTGAATATATCAAAATTAGCTTCTCCAAATCTTTATGAACTTCCATCTTCACTTATCTCGCTCTATGAAAAATTCGGCAAAAGATCTTATCTCTTCTTTATCCTGCAATGAAATTTTATCGAGGATATCATAAGATCTTCTCACGTATTCCTCTGCTCTTCTCTCCGCATAATCGATCGATCCATATCTTTTGTACAGCTCG
>CABGHH010000263.1 GCA_902158745.1 Candidatus Methanolliviera sp. GoM_asphalt | reverse complement strand
TGATCTCTTCGCATTCTTTCGCTTTAAAATTAAGTTTCTCGGCAAGATCTTTTGCATCCAACTCTGCCTGGTGAACGTTGATCCGATTAATATCAATTATTTTATCCATTTTATACAGGTAATATGCGTTCCTCTGCCAGGAGAACTATCGATATAAAATTCATCCGATAGACTCTTGCTACCGGTAAGTCCCAATCCCAACCCATTCTTACCCAGTTCTTCCTTCTTCATCTTCTCTAAATCTAAACCCGGACCGTGATCGATAAATTCTAGCTTGATACCTCTCTTCTTTCCTTCATCGATCATGCTAACATTGACTTTACCCGGTTTTGCATAGAGATATATATTTCTTGCAAGCTCAGATACAATTGTGAGCATATAAGAACGGAGCAATGGATACCTGTCTATTCCATTCTCACTCAGGAACCCCCTCACTCTCCTTCTTGCTTTATTGATATCGTCTTCGTCTTCAATATCCATCCGTATCATTCATCATCCTCACCTTCTCAGCAATTTTCCAAGCTTCTCAAATCCATGTTCAACATCTATCGCCGTCTCGACCTTCTCCCATCTGAACCCCATCTGTAAAAGCGTTAGCGCTATCTCCGGTGATATACCTGTTACAACGGTTGCCGCATCCAGATACTTTGATGCCCTTGCTATATTTATCACTGATCGAGCAATAAAACTATCTATAATATCTAAACTTGATACATCTATCAACAGACCTTTTGCACCTGTCTTCTTTATTTTTTCTAATATATCTTTCTGTAATTGCACAACCATTCGATCGGACAACTCTATCTGTATTGAAGTGATCAGGTTTTCACCAATTTTTAAGACAGGTATTCGCTGTGCTTCATACATTTTAATCTCTTGGCTTCTCTATTACCTCTTTATTGATACGTTCAAATGCGTAAGCCAATCCCCCCGCCAACGAAGACTTTGTCACGACCTCTAACTCCACTCCCAATCCTACAAGTGTTGATGCAATATCTGGTGATATCCCCGTGACAACAGGTTCTGCACCAAGTATTCCTATTGCTTTTACGGTCCTTATCAAACGCTCTGCTACCATGGTATCTATGACCGGAACACCGGTTATATCTATAACAGCAACTCTAGCATTGTTTTCTGTTATAGAATTAAGTATAGTATTCATTGCGTCCCTTACACGATCTGATGTCATCGAACCGATCAGTGGCATGGCAACTATCTTGTCCCATAACTTGATACATGGTGTAGATAACTCTCTCAATAGATCCTCTAAATCTCTAGTTGATTTCTGGGCGGCTTGGATCATCGAATTAATATCTTCGCCGACCGGCTTGTAGTCTTCAGAAATTTTTGATTGATCCACCCTTGCCGATAGATCTCCAGCAGATGCTGATGATAAAACTTCGCCGAACGTTTCTACTGCTTCGTTCAGCTCTTCTTCGCGTCTTCGAAGTTCAGTTATATCCTTTGCCATTATGATTCTTCCATCTATCGACGGTATTAGCGCTTCTGACACCAAAACGGGAACTTCTCTGCCATCTTTTGCCTTAAAGGCATATTCAAATTCTATAATTTCCCCCCTATGCGCTCTTTCTATATTTTCTTCCGCAATCTTTTCTACTTCTATCATTCGTTCCGGTATGATGATCGGGAGCTCTTCCACCTTTTTGTTCAATAACTCTTCTCCCCCATAGCCCAAAACTCTCTTCCAGCCACCGTTTATATTTATCCACGTGTTCTCCTTGTCCATTACGGCCAAAGGATCTGGAATACTTTCTATTATCTCAGTTACAAACCTATTTTTATTTTCGATCTCTTCTTCTCGCTCGT
>CABGHH010000262.1 GCA_902158745.1 Candidatus Methanolliviera sp. GoM_asphalt | reverse complement strand
GAAATGAGGCCGACTTGAATTTTGTGGATTACCTCGAATATTTAGGAGAAGATCCAAATACGAAGGTGATCATCGCATACGTCGAGGGGCTAAAGGAGAAAGAGGGACACCGTTTCATCGGAGTTGCCAAAGAGGTCACGAAGAAAAAACCCATCATCGTTTTGAAGGTTGGAAGGACTGGATCAGGTTCTAAGGCGGCAAAATCGCATACGGGTTCTTTGGCTGGATCCGATTCGGTATATGATGCGGCATTCAAGCAGGCAGGGGTCTTGAGGGTAGAAAAGATCGAGGATCTCCTCGATGTCGCGGCCGCATTTACGTCTCAGCCGATCCCGAGGGGGAAGAATGTCGGGGTGTTGACGAGTGGGGGTGGGTTTGGTGTCGTCATCGCAGATGCCTGCGAGAAACTGCGTCTTTCACTGCCTCCGTTATCGCCCCGAACAATTGAAGAGATAAATGATATTTTACCTTCGAGATGGCCCCACGCGAATCCTGTTGACATGGTAGGAGGGGCAGTGGGACTCAAAATGTATCAGATCATCGAGGCTTTGTTTAGGGCAGATGAGATAGATGGAATAACAACGGCCGGCGGCATCGGCTACTCAAATTCCGCGGCGGAGTTGGGAGAGATAGGAAGATTGATCGAGCGGATGAAAGAGTATAAAAAACCATTTCTCCCATCGGTGGTATATGGGGAAGAGGTGGTGAAAGTGATCAGAAAAAAGGGATTATCAACGTATGATACGCCGGAAAGAGCCGTTGAAGTGCTATCCTCTCTGGTTAAATACGGGGAATACCTCAGGAGATCTCTTTAAGTAATATTCGTATGAAACATACAATTAGGATAGATCAAGAGCCGGCAGATGTCGATTCTTCGCTTAAGCGTTTTGAATATAGAAGGACTGAAATTAAACCGTCTTAACGATGATCTGTGTTCTGCAATGCCCAACCATCTCGACAAACTTATAAAAAGTATGACCACCACCCTGATAAATATCTGCAGTGGCCAACTATATATCACGAATGAATTCTGGAACATCCAAAATTTACTTTCTACTGATACGAAAATGCAATTTAAAAAAGCTGTTCAGATTTTCTATCTCAGCGATCGTCAATGTCTTTAAATCCATTTTATCAACTCTTGGATAGCTCAGCAGGTGATCATAATGCTTGGTGAGGTAGTAGTAATAACCACGCACATATATCAAAAAATAGCTGAACAGATTATCGAGGCGTCTTGCCGACGTGTAAACCCTTTGATTTTTGTCATATTTGCTTCGAATCTCCCTCTCTTTAAACGTCTTTACGGACATATCGAAGTCTTCCAAGATCGAGATGTCCCTGTGTCCGTTTATCCTTCGATAAGCCTCCTCTCTGATCGCCATATTCGATCCTATCAACCAATAGAAATTGAATGAGTGGAATAAGAGGTATATCTTTCTCCAATATTGTAAAAGATCTGATCTGAAGTTTTCATCATAAAATAGAACAGGGCCGGTACTCACATCATAACGCCTCAAATTTTCGGATATTATACTCAACCAATTTTCATCGTAGATCGTGTCCGCGTCGGTAAATACAAACAGATCGCCCCTCGATGCCTCCACGCCGTCCCTTCTCGCACCACCGATCCCCCGGCTTCTCTGAGAGATCACTTTATCGGCATAGATCTCCGCGATCTCTCTCGTTCTATCCGAAGAGTTCCCATCCACGACAATTACCTCGTATCTCCCATCAAAATTTTGATCTTTTAAGGATTTGAGGCACTCTCCAACGACTTCTTCCTCATTCAGCGTTGGAATGATCACCGATAACACTATTAATTACACC
>CABGHH010000261.1 GCA_902158745.1 Candidatus Methanolliviera sp. GoM_asphalt | reverse complement strand
GCGGTGATCTCCAAAGGATTGGGAACACCAATGAAAGGGATTGAAGTGAGTCTTCTGGCGGAAGGGGAGAAGTTACAGGTGAAGAGGTGGTAGAACTAACCTATCTACCATACCCTCTTACTCAACTTAAACCATGGATGGAAGCTGATAATGCTCTCAATCGGAATTTTGTATTGATTGATTATTTTTATCGCAAGAAGAAGATCATGTATTCTATCAGGGAGTAAGAAATGATCCTTTACATATCGCTTTCCCTTCTTTCCCATTAATTCTCGCTTATTTGGATTTCTCAAGAGATATATTATCTTATCGGCACCCTCCTTCGCATCGGATATTAAAAATCCATTTATTCCATCTCTTATTTGGAGCATTATCCCTCCAACAGGTCTTGTTATCACCGGTTTGCACTTCCATAGCGCCTCGGTCACGGTAAGCCCAAACCCCTCCTTTATCGAGTTTTGCATGATTACGTCAGATCCTCGCTGAATTGCATTTATCTCAAAATTGCTGAGATTGGGAAGAACAAGAATATGAATATCATCGTCTCCCTTTGCTTTTCTTTTTACCTCTTTTAATACTCCTTCGCCTTCTGGATCGTCCGAAGCCATACCACCTGCAATGATAAGCTGACAGTCTTCTCTCCGCTTCACTTCTTTATATATTGATATAGCACCAACTGGATCTTTCCACCGATCAAATCTACCGATTTGAGATATAATCGGCTTATCTCGATTTATATCATATTTTTCCAGTGTCTTCTCGATCTTCTCTTCTCTCAATTCAACGTTCTTATCTGATAATGGGTCGATGAATGGCGGTATGATGAACTTCGGCAGAGGCCATCTGGATACCACGAAATATGCAGCAGAAAATATGACCGCATCGAAGGAATCAGCCCAATAGGAGATGAAATCCCATAATCTTTTATTTCTTGTGAAGGCATCCTCATCTATATCGATGTGACATCTCCAGAACCATTTCTGATCAGGCTTGCGAAGTTCTCTTGCAAGTGCAAGCGGTTGGGGATCATGCACAAATACAACGTCGTAATCCTCATCGATGATATTTGCTTCAATGTTCTCTTTTATGCACGAATTATAGGTATTCACCATCTCTTCAGTGAGAAGATCTTTCTTACCTTGTAATAGATTATGAAGGGATTTTGTAACCTCAAAGAACTTTTTATTACCTCTTATCACATTCCAATCGTCTTTTATTCCGATCATATTTAAAAATGGAACGGATGAATTGAGCATCTCTGCAACACCACCGCCACGTGCGGTCGAGTTCAGCTCAAGTATCCTCCTTCCATTCAAATCTTCACCCAATTCCTTCAGCCCTTCGATCTTATCCTCGCCGACGATCTTTGCGTATTCCTTCAAAGGATGAACATGAAATGGCGTTATGCCCTTTCTCTTGCTGTATATCGTTCCATTATTACTCATCGAGCATCTCCTTAAAGAATTCCAAATATCCCTTAGCCATCACCTCTATCGAAAAATTTTCCTTAACTCTTCTCCTGCATTCATAAGGGTCGATCTCTTCTATCTTATTTGATTTTATGACCTCTTCAACCTCATCAAGCGTATCACATAAAAATCCGGTTTTTCCATCTTCTATCTGATCGATCAAACCGCCATTTCTTAATCCAATTACAGGCGTTCCACAACTCATCGATTCAGATGCATGTAGCCCGAATATCTCCATAAAAGGATACATCGGGAGTGATATGGTTGCCTTTGCACCTTGAAAGAATCTGACCTTGTCTTCATAGGATACCGTGCCATAATATTTTATCTGAGAACCATCACACCATGATCTCACTTTCTGAACGTATT
>CABGHH010000260.1 GCA_902158745.1 Candidatus Methanolliviera sp. GoM_asphalt | reverse complement strand
CGTGCGACCCCACATAGCTCGGCGTGTGGATTGGGACCACCTTAGATTCTTCGAAATTACCTTCTCTGATGATTCCATCTATGTCATCGCCTATAGTCTCCGAGAGGCAGGTAGTAATCACGCCTATCAGCTCCGGATGCCGCCTCGCAATTATGTTCTCTATTGACACTACTAAATTCTTCTTCCCTCCAAATACAGAGGCATCTTCACCGAGCGAACTCACCGCCACCTGCACGAGCTCCCCGAAATGACGGTTGAACATCCGCATCGGATACGCCGTGCAGCCCTGAGAACCGTGAACAAGCGGAACCGCTGCGTGAACGCCGAAGAGCGCGTACATTGCACCTATTGGCTGGCACATCTTTGCTGGATTTATCGTTACGCTACGCATCTTTCCCCCTCCTTATCAAACCCCACACCGGTGCGAACAGCGTCTTCTCGACATCTCTTGCGAAGTTCAAGAATCCTGAATAGACCGCATAAGGTCCCTTCTCATAAGAATGCCCGTTTATGAAGGGCACGCCGAGTTTGTAAGAGAGATATTTCTCCTTGAGCCCTGAAATGAACAGGTCCGGCTTCCAGTCGGTCAGAATCTCCTCAAGTTCGAGTGAGTTCGGATTGTCAATCACCAGCGCACCGTCATTCACACGCTCACAAATCTTTGCATAATCATCCTCGTGTCCGAAGGTCGTAGCGGCGGCAATCGTTTCTACTCCGAGCTCACGGAACATATTGACCCAATGCCATGCTCGTGGCGCACCCTGGTAAATAAAAACGCGTTTCCCCTCAAATTTTGTTTTATATTCCTCGATTTTCGGCGCTACTTGCGACACTTCTTCCTCAATTATCTCTTCTGCTTTGTCTTCCAATCCAAAAAATCCTGCAACGTCTCTCAATGCCTTTGAAGTCTGTTCTACTCCAAACAGAGACGCCTTCAAGACGGGAATCCCGTATTTTTCCTCCATCAGTTTGCAGATATACGGCGTGGACCGCTGACAGTGCATCAGATTAAGCTTTGCTCGGTGTGCCTGTGCAATATCATCAACCGAAGCGTTTCCCGTGAATGTGGACAGGATTCTAATCCCCATGCGCTCAAATAGCGGCATTATCTCCCATAGGTCGCCCTGGATATTGTAGTCACCAATGATGTTCATGTCGTAATCAGTCAGGTATTCGGGCTCCTTTGTGCCGACCACTCGCTCAAAGAGCGTGTCATTTGCTATGTGATGTCCAAGCGATTGGCTGCAACCTCTAAAACCCTCGCAGTTGAATGGAACAACCCTTATTCCTATTTCATCCTCTGCACGCTTGCATACGCCCTTAAGGTCATCTCCGATAAGTCCGATTGCGCAGGTTGCATAGACGAAGACGCCCTTCACCTCCGGGAATTCCTCGTGTGCCTCTAATATGGATTCATAGAGTCTATCTTCACCGCCGAAGATGATGTTATCTTCCTGCATGTCCGTGGAGAAGCAATATTTGCGATGGAAGCCTGGATTGTCCGATAGGTTCTGCCTCGTGCCTCCGCCCCATGTCCAGTAAGCGCAGCCGATTGGACCGTGCACTAAATGAATCACATCCTTTATCGGACCACACACAACACCCAGGCAACCTGCATACGTGCAGCCACGCTCGGTAAAATCCCCCGGTGTCGTCTGAACATTCGACAGCGGCAGGATATTCTCTGATGCAGCTTTAATATATGTGTGCTTCTCTCGTTCTGGTATGGCTTTATCCGACTTTAAAAGAGTTAATGGCATAGATCAAATCGCCTCCTCGCCGCGTTCTCCGGTCCTTATCCTGATAGCTTCCTTCACAGGGCATACAAATATCCGACCAT
>CABGHH010000259.1 GCA_902158745.1 Candidatus Methanolliviera sp. GoM_asphalt | reverse complement strand
GTATTGGAGCATGCGGCGACGACGATGATGCTACCCGCCCATATGAGATACGTCTGTGCGCAGGCCAAGAAGATGGTAGAACCAAAAAAAGTCTCTGGTGAATTTCCGTTAGATCAAAAGGTCTGGAGGGAACCGGATGGGGTTGTTGCTATAATAACTCCTTGGAACGCTCCTTTTGGAGAGTGTCTGATGAAATTGCCCCCCGCGCTGATAAATGGGAATACCGTGGTCTTTAAACCGGCCAGCCAGACGCCTTTAACCACATTAGAGTTGGGAAAGATGTTTGAGAAGGCGGGCCTACCAAAAGGCGTGTTAAATATTATAACGGGTCCGGGGCCGGTGGTGGGCGCGGAGATGGCAAAGAACGCAAAGGTGGACCACATAAGTTTTACCGGTGAGGGGATAACAGGAAAGGAGATCGTTCAAAATGCGATCGGCAACCTGAAAAAAGTGACGTTAGAGCTCGGAGGAAAGTCCCCGAATATCCTCTTCGATGACTGTTCGATAGATGAGGCTGCAACGGCGGCAATGATCGGTGGATATTTCCTAAACGGTGAGATATGTATCGATGGTAGCAGGATCTTCGTACAGGACACTATACATGAGAAATTCTCCAAGAAATTTGTCGAACTGTCAAAATCCTTGAGACTTGGCAATGCACTCTCTTTAAACACCAACATAGGTCCTCTGGTCACAGAAACCCAGATGGAAAAGAATCTCAAGTATATTGAATATGGGAAAGATGCAGGTGCAACTCTGCTGTGCGGTGGTTACAGACCTCGAGAGGGAGAACTGAAGGACGGTTTCTTCGTTGCGCCCACAGTATTCGACAACGTATCAAACGACATGAAGATAGCAAGGGAGGAAATATTTGGCCCAGTTCTCTGTGTGATACCTTTCTCAACAGAGGAAGAAGTGATAGAGATGGCAAATGACACGACCTACGGTCTCGCCGGGGGTGTTTGGACGCATGATAAAGAGAGGGCCGTAAGAGTTGCGAGAAGAATCAAAGCGGGTACAGTATTCATAAATACGTACCATATGCTCACGGCAGATATGCCCTTTGGAGGATACAAACAGAGCGGATGGGGAAGAGAGATGGGTGAACAGGGCACGGAAGAGTTTACACAGGCGAAGAACATAACGGCGGATTGGAGTGGGTTAACAAAATGGCTGATGAATGTGATACTATCGCACTGAGGTGATATAAATGAGTGATGAGAATTTGTTGAGGGATGAGTTGGTGGATCATCTAACAAGTGTGGTCGTTCCTCTTTTAAGTAGTCAGCGATTGATGGATCTCGTGGGTGCCGTGTATAAAGCGAGTTTTGCAAAAGGGACATTACAGGCCATACTCCAAACGATTGTTCCGTATATAGAGAGGCTTATGACGCCAGAAATAATGGGGAGGCTACTAGAACAATTGGATCTTCCGGAGAACGATAAGATTATGGAGGATGTATTGAAGATCGCGACGCTAGCGCTAAATAATTTGGCGCCTTCTGAGGGGCTCGTTTGATGAGGTAACCCCTCATCATTTTTAATTTTTTTATAGAGGGTTTCTATTGACCTTCGATTTTAAAAAAGATCCAATCTTCATCAACTCTTATACTAAACCATAAATACAGCTATTCTAAAACCATAAATAGGTAGGTAACGTCATCTAGCGTCATCCAATACGAGGCTTAAAATAAATTGAATCTCGTTGATAAGATAAGGGAAATAGAGGGAGATCTTGGAGGATTGAGCGCACAACAGAAGCTCCTTTTGACCACCGACGGTTCCATAACGAATACGTTGGAGATACTCATAGGTGGAGAAGTGGGGATCGAAACTCTTCATCAGAAGA
>CABGHH010000258.1 GCA_902158745.1 Candidatus Methanolliviera sp. GoM_asphalt | reverse complement strand
TGCAGATCTGATCGCTCGACCATAATACTTTTCTGTGATCTCATTCAAACTCTCCAAGTCGTCTATCTCATAAATATCGTCTGCACGGTGATGTAATTTTTCCAAAAGCTTCTCTTCCTCTTCATTGTTGAACGATAAGGTTTTGTTCTCGACCAAGATATCTCTCGGTTCATCGGACCACAGCGTAACCCTGTCGAGGATGATAGAAGGAAATGAAGAGGGTAGATTGAGATTGATGAGTGAAGGGGGTTCTGACCATAATCTGTGGACAGGATTGATGAGTTCCTCAGAAACATCTCCGCCAGACGCATTCCTCAAAATTTTTGCATCTTTCCCATATAGCCTCCCCTCCGATAAAGCTTCAGAGATTACATCGTAATCGTACCATATATTGTTCCCTGCCATTGGCTTGAAACCACAGGCATCAAATCCTTCTTCTCTTAGGTATGAGAGGATCGCCCGTGCGAGCGTCGTCTTCCCTGCATCCGTATCCTTTAGACCTACGATCAAAATTTTGTTTTTTTGCATCTTTAAAACTGAAATGCAGAAATCTTTAATTTCCTAAGATCTTCTATCTCTATAGACAAATCCTGTATCATCCTAATTCACTCCTTTTTAACTCTCTCTATCTCTTCGTTCACCTTTTTGAGTTCGTATTCGAGATCTGCCTTGTATCTCTCCAACCCGTGGAGTTGATCTTCTTTTGACGGATGCTCAAAACCGAAGTAGAACCCCGGGAATCGAAAGCCAAATCCACCGTAGAATCCACGTCTATACATCTTTAGATCACCTCCTTATCAAATGTTCATCATTTCATGCTCTTTGCGAGCGCCCTGCCAAGATCTCTACATGCATCCAGTTCTTTGTCGCCGGGAATTCCCGTCGAGATCACGCCTTCCCTTACCCTCTCCATACCGAAGGCATTTATCATATTTTCAATACTTTCCAGACATCCTTCCCCGTTGCTACCAGCCGATGCAAATGCTACTGCTTTTTTTCCAGAGATCCTCTTCCTGAATTCTAATGACCTATCGAAGAAATCTTTTAGCACCCCAGCCATATATCCAAAATAGGTTGGAGAACCAAATGCGATACCATCCGGCTCTATGGCATCCTCCACGGTAGCATAGTCACATCTTTTGATCTTTACATCAACCTTCTCTTCTTTTATCCCTTCCGCGATGGCTTTCGCCATCTTCTCCGTGTTTCCCGTTCTGGAATAATAGATTACTAATATCTTTGACAACAGCATAAAATCTGTTTGATTTTTCACCGCCCATTTTTCGGCGCCTTTTTATAATTATCCCATTACGTAAAATCATTCTTAATTCTCCTTCTCTCTTAATTAATACCGTATCCAACCCATATTTAGTGTGTATCTTCGCCTTTTCGACAAAAGTCATTCCTTCGCAGCTTTTGACTCCTCGAGCGCCTTCGTAATAATTGGATCCGAAAGAACCTTCAGTATTAGACCATCCATGGAAGTAGCATAAATGTAAGGGAACTACCATCAGAACGGTTGCCAGGACCATCACAACCTCTAGAGACGGAACGTCAGATCCAAACGCGATCGGTATCGGCCCGATCATCACCACGCCACCTTCTCTCACTTTCTCTCCCTCTGTGTATGTCTCGTGCGTTTCGTATAACATTCCGCTCACGATGATGAGCATGCCAGCCAGTATGAATATGGATCCAGTGAGGAACCAGTTCATCTCTCAAATCTCCTTTGGTTTACTCTTACATCCTTTATCCTTTCCCTAAATGAGAAGATCAAAAGAATATAACGATGCCATATTTTATTCTCTCATTTGTCCGCCTTACTCGTCTAAAGGGTGCCCTTGATCCAGAACGCG
>CABGHH010000257.1 GCA_902158745.1 Candidatus Methanolliviera sp. GoM_asphalt | reverse complement strand
AGGAGAACGATGAATGAGAGCAAAGATCAGAGAGATGCATTCAAGAGCTTTTGGATTTTATACAGGCATGGTATAATTTCGTGAAGCCACATAGATCTCTTAGGGTAGAAGAGAATAATGGAAGACGCAAATGGAGACAGAGAACACCTGAAAATGGCAGAAGGACTTACCGATCATATATGGTCGCTAGAAGAGATGTTCACATTCAGGGTGCCTGTTCAATGAATGACGTACACGACCAAAAATCGATAGTGCCCACCAATACCATATCTAATCCAAATTCGCACAAACGTCTTCGCCGTGTTCTAACCAACGAAGTTGGTGGTCCTGACGACTTCATCGTGGGATGCAACGAAATCTTCGATTTGAGTTTTGAGATTATATTTACCATTAATATTTCTTTTGTTTTTTTCCTTTGCTTCTAAAGTTCTACTGAAGGTAGGACAGCAAGATGAAAAAGTGCAACTCTTCATCTTCATATTCTCTCAACCTGTATCAACGATTTTATTGGAACGTTGTCTATCATTTCGAGTCCCTTTTTGTCTATAATAACAGCTATCGCTATGACCTTTGCTCCATTCTCTTTTAGAATCTTTATCGTTCCTTTTGCGGTTTTTCCTGTCGTGATTATATCGTCTATTACGATGCACTTCTTCCCATCCACGTCTGAAAAATTACTGCTCAAGAAACTTCTAACGTTTTCCCCATCTTTTATATCCTTTTTCGGATGTATTATACCAAATTTAGTAGCCAACTCGTCTGCCACGAGGGAACCGATAGGTATCCCGTTCGTGGCCACGCCCAATACAACATCCACTTCTCGATCCCTCTCCTCCAAAGTTTCCAAGCAGAGATCCGCCAATGCCCAAGATATGAATTTAATTCTCTGAGAGCTTCTTCCTATGCTTGACCAATTTATATATATATCCCTGGGTTTTCCACCCTCTTCTAGTTTTGGTCTCGTAAGAAGCCATGTTGCTGTTTCCACCGAGACGTTGAGGTCTTCTGCAATCTCTCCCGTATTGAGTCCATGCTCTCTCATCTCGAGGGCTTTTTTGATTAGATCATTTATACCTTTCATCCTTCTTCACCATCTTAATTTTAAGTTTAGATCCGCAGATGGGGCATATATCCCCCGTCTCATATATCCTTTTGCACCCTACACATCTCTTCTTCCATATGATATCCCTCTTTATCTCCCCCTGTTGAATCCCCTCAAATTGCATCCCAAATTTTGAACAGACATTCTGGATCGCATAATCATCCGAGAGGACGATGGCATCTTCCCCGCAATCGATCGCCTTTGCCAAGAGAGAGATATCGGTGGATGAGAGTTTTTCGATGTCCCCCGTCTCTTTTGCAATTTTTTTTACTCTTTTAATTGATTCTTTCCTACTTTCTTCTATCCTCAACCCTTTTTCGACTGCTATATCCAAAAACACTTTCTTTTTACCCAAAAGCTCATCAACCACTTCAGGCACCGTCACTGCCTTCATACCCCCAACATCGTACCCGAGTATGAAGACAGAAGTATCCAAAACGAATATTTTATTGGCCATCTATAGATCACATAACCAGATGTTATATATCAGATAAAAAGTTGTTCCTTTCGCCATCTCTGTTTGACGAACAATAGACATTTTGCGTAATTACAGAAGACCCATACTCATGACTGATCCAAATCCCGTTTACTCGGGCAACAAATCCATTCAAATCAAACCCTGAAGACATCATCGCCCTGAAATTGATCAACCCGGAGACGATCGACGTCATATCGTCGTATCTCTTGAGCCTATTCCTGAATATACTCCCCATGATCTTGAACTTCTTCATTCTTCCGATCGCGTGTTCTACGA
>CABGHH010000256.1 GCA_902158745.1 Candidatus Methanolliviera sp. GoM_asphalt | reverse complement strand
GCCGATCACCGATCTGATAGAAGAGGGAACGACACTTGCGTTTATTACATTCCCCGCGGTCTTGAACATCCTGCCCTTCTCTATAATATTCTCGATATTATTCTTCATACTTCTGGTATTCGCTGGTCTCTCTTCCTCTGTATCACTCTTGGAAACAACTGCCGGCCCGATCATTGAGAAATTCAATATGAGCAGAGAAAAAACGGTTTTGATCTTGACAATAGTTGGATGCTTGATGAGTTTGCCGTTTGCGTTGAACGCGGGAAATATAGGATTTGTAGACGAGATTGTCTCCACATACGGTCTTCCGCTGATAGGATTTGCGGAGGTGATGATCTTTGGATGGGTTTATGGTGCGGATAGATTGAGGTCGTATATAAATAAGGTCAGTGATTTCAAGATTGGGAGATGGTGGACATGGCTGATAAAGATCGTCATACCGGTCGCGTTGGGCTATGGAATATTGGGAAACATCCTGAAGCAGCCTGGATTGGTCATCGTTCTCGTGATCATCCTTGCCGCGATACTCGCTTCCATAAACTCGCGTCTCTCCTGACGGAGGAGTGCTCAAAAATCTATCATTCTGTCTTCACCTTTATCTTTTGAAAGAAGCACGACCCTGCTTATCTCTGCATCATCTAATATAGAATAATCTGTTTTATCATCTAATATCCTTGAAAATTCTTTTATTTCTCTGTGAGTCGGCATTCTGTCTCTTTCAAGCCTACGTCTGGAATAACCCAGGTGCATATAAGATTTGACCTCTATATAATCCGGAGAGGCAAGTTCTATCAAAGGTATAAATCTTTCTGGTTCAAAATTCAACCCTCTTACGAGTGTTATTCTTAAAACCGTCCTGCATCTCTTTTCACCAAGGATTTTTAGCGATTCCAATACCTTCTCCCACATATCATTCCCGTTCGGGCGGCACATCTTTTTATACATCTCCTCATCAAAAGATTCTAGAGAGATGTAGAGCTGTGTAGGATTTATCTCCTCTATCACTTCTGGTTTTGTTCCGTTGGATACGACGAATGTAGTAAGACCTCTCTTTCCATATTCTACTATTAGATCTTCTAAATACGGATATAGCGTCGGTTCTCCTATGAGGCTTATGGCGGCGTGTTTTGGGTTCACAGCATCCTCGTATTTTGACATGTTTGTCCGATAGGACCCCTTGTAACCAGTTAAAATTCTTCTCTGCTCTTTTATAGACGCTTCCACGATCTCTTCTGGGGAATCCATCTCATCAAAAGATGTCTTCATTCCAGTCGGCCTCCAACAGATGATACAGTTCTGGTTACAACCTATATATGGCGTCATCTGGATACATCTATGCGATGCTATCCCATAAAATTTGGATTTGTAGCATTCCCCCTCGTCCCTGAGACTCTTTTTCAGCCAATAGCACAATTTGACCGCTGAATGCTCATTTTTTCCAACTAAGTGATCTCCTTGTTTCTTCAGGATCTCTTTATACTGGCTCATTTTTTTATCTTTTGGTGGCATTCTTTCTCTCAACCCCTCCTATTGCCTCTTAAATACCCTTTTCTATCTTTTTGATCTTATCGATTCTCCGGGTATGCCTCTCCTCGATCTCGGTCGGCTCCAACCAAATTTTTATTATCTTCTTTGCGGCGTCCGATTCGATCATTCTTCCCCCCATCGTCAATACATTCGTATTCAGCTTGCTCGCGTTTCTTGCCGTTATCTCATTCCAGCAGACCGCCGCACGTATGCCCGGTATTTTATTTGCCGCCATATCCATCCCCTGCCCCGTTCCGCAGATTAAAATCCCTTTATCGCCAGTCAATACCTTTTTACAAACCTTTAATGCATAATCTGGATAGTCATCCTCTCGATTGTATCT
>CABGHH010000255.1 GCA_902158745.1 Candidatus Methanolliviera sp. GoM_asphalt | reverse complement strand
ATTTTTTAGAACCTGTATTAGTCCACTTTCTGCTCTCTTTTTGGATTTTTTCCTTCTCAAGGTTTGGTTTGGGTAAGCTCCATCTGTAATTTGCGTGATCTTGATCTTTTTTAATATCTTCTCATCGTCTTTCCATAGCTGTGCGTCAGGGATAATACATTCTCAGAAAAAATGCGTCCGCGACTGCCGGTGTGGATGAAAGATACCGCAAAATTTTTAATTCACCATTTATAGGGCGATTCTCTGAATCATACTTAACTTTGTGAAGTGGTGAATCGTTCTCAATAAAGAATATATATTTCTCTTCCTCTTTTTCACTATCATACGTTTTAAAATAATAGAATGCGGTG
The DNA here is from genome assembly GCA_902158745.1 of Candidatus Methanolliviera sp. GoM_asphalt. Classification (GTDB taxonomy): domain Archaea; phylum Halobacteriota; class Methanoliparia; order Methanoliparales; family Methanoliparaceae; genus Methanolliviera. The sequence goes on along the minus strand of CABGHH010000255.1, from coordinate 1,520 downwards.
CCCAAATACGCAATGTTAATGGGGATGGTGCCACCACTGAATATACATCGGTCTCTGTAATATTCGATTTCATCAATCTTAGACTCCACGTTTTTAAAACTCTCTTCATCTCCATCTAATGCTTTCTTTATCTCCCCTCTCCATATATCCTCCATATTCTTCTGAATGACGCCATCTTCTCCAAATAAAATATTTAGAGACTTCTCTAATTGTTTTTTTGCCGCCACCTTTTTATCGATAACCAGATCTGTAACTGATGTATCGTCAATTACAATAGGCCCATGTTTTTTCTGGAATGCCTTAGCATGGGACATTTTATTGCTTACCGCATATTTCCCGTATTCACCACTTAGCACCTCTTTTGCATATGGGGGGTACTTGCATGGCTCCACCCCTGGATCGTTCGCATTCCCGTTCTTATCTGGACAATACGGACATGTACCACATGAAGCGGGGCGTGAACCTCCCCCTATATTCGATCCGATCTCATCTTTGAAGTGGCACAAGTAATTATCACGCACATCACCAAAATACTTCTTTTCCTCTTCATCTTCCTCCCAACGGAGGTAAGCAAGAGGTTCTTTTATAGGATCAGGTGGGTCAGGGCTTTTGTTTCCTTCAAAACGTGAGAAGACAGGTGTCATATTTTTATCTCTGGCACATGCCTCATCTCGCTCCTTGATCGTTTTATAGACAAACACCCCCTCATCATACGCCTCTCTTGCCTCCGTAGATTTTCCTGCCCCTAAGTGTCTTATATCTATGATAGACTCGCCATTTCCATTCGGCAAAAGATCAATAACAGATTTGTATCTCCTTTCTTTAAATGACTCCTCTCCTTTTTTAAATCTGCTCTTTCTCTTCTCCTTTTTCTCTTTTTTATCTTTTCTCCAGAAATTACGTCTCTTACATGATTTTTTAAACGGGCAGTTTGTCTTTTTGCAGTTCGACGGATTGTAACCATTTTTAACAATATGATCGACTTGATATGCGGTGGTTCTATCGTCATAATCGCTCCATGCCACGTTCTTCTTTAGAAAATTAAAAATAATCTTTCCCCGCTTTTTAGTCTCTACGCCATCCCTCATTAATGCCAAATTCATCCGTGTGACGATTTCTCTTCGAACTTCATGGGGTGCACGTGGATCGTGGATGCCTTCGATTAGCCATTCACATAGGTATTGCAGGCATTTATCAAAATTTGAGTCCCCTGTATGATTCTCTTCTCTCTTTCCTTCTCCATCTTTATTATTTTTGCTAAAGTTTGCATTATTAGCTTTAGCGTTTGTATGATCTTTCCGATTCTCTTTCTCTTCTTCTTCTGCCTCTTCTTCCTCCTCTTTGAACGTCTTCTTTCCCATCGCTTTGGTCATCCGGCTTACTCTATCATTTTGCGGATTTGCCGGAAAATTAGAATCGTAAATAAAGGATCTAATGGGGTCAGATTTTATATTAAGCGTCCCTGGCACCCGCATCACCCTTGAGATATTCCATACCGCCGTGTCGAATGTCCCTGTGCC
>CABGHH010000254.1 GCA_902158745.1 Candidatus Methanolliviera sp. GoM_asphalt | reverse complement strand
ATCTTTTGACGTCAAAACGGAGCCGTTCATCTCTTCAAAGATCTCTCTTGTCAGGGCGGAAAGTTTTCCACTCTCGCTTATTTGGGCGTCAAAGATGAAAATAACTTCTTTTGGGAGATATTTTGATAATAGGGTTTTTATCTTCTCCAGCGATTCTTTTGTCTCCTTTTTTATCCTGTATCTATGAAAGATTGCCCTTATATCCTTTAAAACGCCATCATCACACAAAAAAACGGGATATCCAAGAATTAAACTTTCTACCGTTATTAGAACGTTGTACCCATCCATGACCACAGATTTTCCCTTTATAAAATCTATCGAAACCAATTTTTTCATTCTCTCTTCTGAGAGTTTTTTTTCACATGCGATCCTGAATAGAACGTTTCGATCCTCCTTTATTAGCCTGTAGTGGTTCGAGACGAAATTTATGGCATAATCCTTTGGATACCTTCTATCCAACAGGAATCTCACATCCAAAAGTGGCACCTCAAGTGCCTTCATTCTCTCTTCAAACTTCATTTAGTATCCATTAAAATTTTTTATTTATAAATTTTGGGAATTTTGGGAATTTTGGGAATGAGCAGTTAGAGAAGTTTGATTCCCAATGGAGGCGAAAGATAAAAGATATATATCCCGTCTCTCCAAACCATTCATGGGTTGGGTGTATCAAATGTCTGAGAGGATTGGTAAGATAGAGAGACCATCGGCCGAACGATTCAAAGGGAAGAGGAAGATATGCTTTATTCCACTCATATATACATGGGAAGATTCCCCAGAAGACTATAAAACCTTGATCAAACGCTATTGGGGGGGGATATAAGGGAGCAAACAGCGAATATAAGAGAGAAGGTGGGTAAAATCGCCAAAATTTATCATGAACTGCTCTTCCTATCCGGTGAGAATGGAATGAGAGAGCTGGAGAAGTTAAATAAAGAGAGCTATGAACTCGTGAGGGGTGAATGCAAGAATGGGGCAGAACTCGTTGGGACGGAAGAAAGAGAACTGGCTGAGACGTGCACGGATTGGGAGAGATGCCTCGCGATCGGGCTCAAGAACGAAAAAGTGAGGGCGAAGATATCTAAATTCTATATGGATGCGAGTGAGGAGAGGTATAGATACGTGGCCGAGAAGATAGATGAAACGCTCAAGGATGGAGAGAATGGAATTTTATTCTTTGGCGAGAGACATTGGATCCAATTTCCAGAGGAGATAGAGGTGTTTAACGTGTATCCACCCGCACTCGATGACATTCACCGTTGGCTTCGCGATCGGTTGATTTGAGTTTACAGAGATATCTATACAAAATATTAAATATCTTTAAAAGGTAAAATGATTGAGTAACAACAAAGAGAAAAAGGAGGATAGACGATTTTAAATTTGGTTCGATCACTATCGATGGCAAAAAGTACAATCGTGATCTACTCATTTATGCTGATGGCATATTGAGAAGAGAAAGGTGGCGGGCCCATTCACATAACGTGTTGATGAGATAGAGAGGGTAATAAATTTGTCTGAAAATGTAGAGAAAGCAATCAGAAGGGAGATAACACCACTTTTGGAGAAGAGAGGGGGCAAGATAAAATCGATAACCGTTAAAGACGGAATTGCCACCATAGAGGTGACGTGGCTGGGTGTCTTCTGTTGGATGAGGGAGGAATCGGTGGTACCATACATCGAATCCATAATCAAAAGTAGAATAAAGGGGATAGAGGGTGTGAACGTCATGGAAGATCTCTCTGATGAGATTAAATTTAGAATAAATGCTTCATTGCGTAAAAAGAGGACGGATGTGCAAATAAAATGTTCGAAGGAAGAATGAAGAAGGAAGAGGTGGAAGAATTGGTAGACGTCATAATGGACTCGATCGTAAGT
>CABGHH010000253.1 GCA_902158745.1 Candidatus Methanolliviera sp. GoM_asphalt | reverse complement strand
CTCCCCGATCTTCTGATAGAGGAGTGCCTCTTTGATACAAGGATATTTCTTCATCTCATCTATTTATCATGAATTCAGATCTCCAATACCATTATAAAGATGGGGTAATCGCTCTCTAATGATCCCTAGAAGTTCTTCCTCAATCGTCTTCATATTTTTTTAAAACTCCTTCTCTCCCATCATAGTCTTTCTAATTTCTCAACCTCTTCCACGATCTTCGGCAAGGTCTTCCCGACCTTCCCTTCTATGATGTAGTCGGAGATCGTACCTGTCAACGGCGTAGGCTCAGCATTTATCTCCACGACTTTTGCACCAGAAGATTTTGCGATACTCGGGAGACCTGCTGCTGGATGGACCGTCGCAGACGTTCCTATGATGAGCATTAAGTCACAACTCGCCGCTTCATCCTGCGCCCTATAAAGCGCTTCAGTGGGAATCGGCTCCTCGAAGAGAACGGCATCAGGCTTTAAGATCCCACCACAATATTCACAGAGAGGAGGCAACTCACCACTTTTCACCCTACTTTTAACTTCTGACATGGGATAACACCTTTTGCATTCTATACAGATAGCCCGATTGCTATTTCCGTGGAACTCTATGACGTCCGTATTCCCGGCCTTCTGGTGTAGACCATCCACATTTTGAGTGATTACACAGCTTAGATAACCCAGCTCTTCCAATTTAGCCAAGGCGAGATGTGCTGGATTTGGTTTCGCTTTTGAAAGATCGAATCCATCTTCTTCCATTTGAATCTGTAACTCCCAGAATCTCTTTGTATCTCTCCGAAAGAAGGTATAGGTAGACTGTTCTGGATCGTATCTCTTCCATAAACCCTTTGGACCCCTAAAATCTGGTATTCCACTTTCCGTCGATATTCCGGCGCCCGTGAGCGCTATAACTTTCTTTGCATTGGAGATCTCCTTCGCCAACCTTTTAATCAAGTTTTCATCGGTCATATTCTCATCTCTTCTTAGCATATATCCCTATTTATTTAAGATTTTGTCAAGCTTAAGCTTCATCGAGCCGGCACCAATATCTATTGGTACCTTTTCTCTCCATATTATCTCCTCTGGGAGGAAACCTTCAAATGCCTTCCTCAAAATCCATTTTCCCCATCTTTTTCCTTTCTCTTCCCGTACCTTATATTCCATCGGTATCTTCCGCGCGTATTCTCTTATCCTCCTGTCCAAATATGGGACTTTTACGTCTATGCCCATAACCTCTCCTATCTTATGTGGAGACCTCAAATATTCCCCAGAATCTTCAAATAGTGTTTTATAGAAGTAATCTTCAAAATTATTTCTTAAATTTATGCTAAAACCGTATCTCTCATCCGTAAGTAGATCTATCAACGTCACCATCGGGGAATATCCTGCGAAGAGCTCATCTGCACCATCTCCCACATACAACGATCCGACGTAGTCTTTTGCGACTTTCATTGCAATGAAGACTGGAACGATACTCTTTATCTCAAAATATCGACACTTTGTGATCCTCATCACACATGGAACGGCTTTTATCATCTCTTCTTCGCTGAAATAATATATTATGTGATCTAAATCTAAGAATTCGGTAACCTTCTTTGCATACTTCAAATCCTCGTCGTAACCTTTTAACGTCACGGTAAATGCCTTTAAATTTTTTCTTTTCTTCGACGCGATAGATGCGATCACACTCGTATCCAATCCTCCAGACAATAATAATCCCTCCGCCGGATCTCCTTCTACCACTTCTTCCAATAATCTCCTCAGTCCCTTTATTTCTTCGATCGTCTTACTCTCCTTTTACCTTTATAAAGAACAGTTTCTCGGCCAATTTCTCTATATATTTTCCACGCTCCAATTTATCCCTCCACCTCTCCGGTATCGCATCTATTCCATAACAAGCTCCACTTA
>CABGHH010000252.1 GCA_902158745.1 Candidatus Methanolliviera sp. GoM_asphalt | reverse complement strand
GCCAGGACAGCAACTCCAATGACTATCGAAGTCAGAGTCAGAGCCTGTGGAACGGGCAGGACCATCTGACCCGAAGGAGCGTGCGTGTAGATAGGAGCATAAGCGCCGCTTCTGTAGCCCAGAGCAACCAGGAAGAAATTCACTCCACTCTCGATGATCGTTATCCCGATTATCACCTTGATGAGGTTCTTTCTGAAGATCGTGGCCCAGAACCCTATCGCTACCAAAGCCACAACCGCTAGATAGGGAATGTTATGTATCATTCTTTTCCTCCTGCCTGAAATAATGAGATGCGAGACCCATAACCAGGACAATGGATGCCAGTCCTGCGATGACTTTCAACCCAACAGCAAGGTTCATGAGGGGCAGCGTTCCCGCGGTGTTCAGAGCTCCGGGATTTGATCCTTCAGGAGGAATGTCACCAAATAGACCTCCTTTTCCTGCCAGAAAGTTGTAAAAGAAGGCTGTTGAGAGCCCAAGAAACGCCAGAGAGATAAAACCAAGAGCGCCGACCGACTCGAGGATTGAGAGATGTTTCTCCTTTACCCAGCTCGCAAACCTCTCAGATCCGTAGGCAACCAAAACCATGATGAGACCCGAGGCGACCACAGCGCCTCCCTGGAAGCCTCCGCCTGGCGTCAGGTGGCCGTGGAGGATGATGTAGAATCCGTAGATCAAAATAAATGGCAACAAGAGGTTTGAGATAGACCGCACTATCTTAGACATCTCACTCATGGACTTCCCTCCTGAATATCACTATCACACCCACAACAGCCGCAAACAAGACGGTCGCCTCACCTAGGGTATCGAAACCTCTGTAATCAAACACCACCGAGGTCACGGCGTTGTTTGCGCCAACCTCGTCCTGCGAATGACTGATGATGTAATCGTCCATGTATGCCCTATCCACCACTCCAAACTCTCTCATGGAAGCGGCGCCTAACCCCAGAAAACCAACCAGTATCAACAGGGAGATCACCCCGACCAGATCTCTCTTGCTCATCTTTCATCCTCCTCTCGTTTTGTCATGCTTATCGCCAGAATTATGATCGCCGTTGTGATGCATGCTCCCACCCCCGCCTCAGCGATTGCCACGTCGGGAGCATGAAGAATATAAAATTCTAATGACAGCAGAAGGCTCATCGCGGCAAGCGCAATGGTGCAGGAAATTAGATCCCTCAACAAAACCGCGAAGCCGGCAGCCACGACTATGAGGAGGGGCAATATTATGTGCACCAGGCTGAGCAAGTCCATCTCATTTCCCCTCCTTTTTTTCCAGTTCGTCTATGACTGCTCGAGCTGGTTTAACTCCAGAACGATGCGCGGCTCTCGCTATCGCATGCGCTCCAGTGGGATTCGTGAGCAGCACGCAAACCAGTGCGATGAAGGTGTGAATTGTGAGAATTGAATACGCATCAGACTCGTAGATCCAGAGCCTCACTCCAAAGAGGATAACTGCCAGGCAAACGAATATCGTCCCAAATGTTGTGCACTTGGTGCCGGCGTGCAGCCTCGTATAAACGTCAGGGAATCTCAGCAAACCGACGGCTGCAAGGGCATTGAAAAAAGCGCCGATTGACAGGAATACCATCACCGCCACGTCCCACCAGTCCATCTAAAATTCGCCCCCTTCCAGATACTTTGCAATGAACAGAGTGGCAATAAAAGAAAGCAGGGCATAGACTATTCCCACATCTATGTAAATCACTTCCTTGGTGTATGCGCCAAACAGGATCATTGAGGCGATCACTACTGTGTTTAGGGTGTCGAGACCGACAACCCGATCTGGCGCTGTGGGGCCCTTGAAGATTCGTATTGCGATAAGCGCCGAGACAACCGAAAGAATAAAAAGCACTGTCAAAAAGGAATTCATTCTGCGATTCTCCTCACCCATTTCT
>CABGHH010000251.1 GCA_902158745.1 Candidatus Methanolliviera sp. GoM_asphalt | reverse complement strand
TCTGCGTTTTGAGTCTCTGGCTCGTTCCATGGCGTCGAAGCGTTCTGGCCACTTCAAGAAGACAACTCCAGCTTGTTCTGCTGTCTCCATGATTTGGAGCTCTTCGTCCGTCAGCTTCCGAACCCCTTCGCATAGGACGCACTTGATCTCGTCATCTTCTGTGATGATCCAGCGATGATTGCAGTTTGAAGCGTCTGCAGCAGCTTGAGGAGTGTTGAAGATGACGTGGCCGGGGATGGTGGCGATTAGATTGGGGGGCAACTCTGTTAAAATTTGGGTTTCTTCTGTTTGATCGGTCATGAACACCTCCTGGTTTAGGTGATTCTGCTGATAGATTCGAAGCTCATAGGTCGCCTCTATGTAGTGTGTTGTGATGGTGATCTCGCGGTGAAGCTTTGCCCACTGGTCCGAGGGCATTGGTCCGAATGATTTCCAGCACGATGAACAGATGATGATGGGAGGATGAGATCCTTGAAGACTCAGAACTCTGTCCTTTGGATCCTCACAATAGCAGTGAGGATCGGGTCCGATGAAGGGAAGCAATCTGTAGTGAAGGGGTGAGGGTGAGAGTCGATTTAAGGAATCCACAGCTTGGCTCCTGTCCTTAGAAAGTGGAATAGACTACAGATTGGGTCACCCGGTCCGTGACTGTCAGATGAGACTCTCTGGGCTGGAAACCGAGTTCGAGACGTTCTTTGGATTCTTTGTCAGCTCTGTTTTGAGCTTCTTCGAGAGTGGTGGCATCTGCAAACCAGATCGTATTCCAAACTCTTTGAGGATCAGCCAATAGAATCTTGAAGCGGTAGTTCTCGTAAGAATGTTCCATTTGGTCCTCCTATTTCATTGAAATTTTATACTATAATTATACCATAAAAGAACCCTCTTGTAAATGGTAAAAGTGAATGTGGAAGACCTTAAATACTCTAGAGGAAACTCAGAAAACTTCTGATTTGTGGAGAGTTCCAGATCCTGTTCTCAAGGAGATTTGATTCAAGTCCTCGAGGACTGCTCTTTTTAGACTTCATCCTGTCTTCATCACCGTGATGTCCGCCGGTTTCGTTCCCCAGGGATGTGAGATGCCGATCCACCGGGGTGGATCACTGAATGACAAGCGATAAGTGGTCGGCTCTTCCATTCGGTGGCCGAACACCATCTGGTAGACGTGCGCGGTGCCTGGTTCAGGAAACTCAAATTCAACTTGGATAGTGCCAATCAAGCCCGATAATGCACCGGCCAAGTTTGCGCGGCTAGTACAGACTCGCTTCAGGTCAGTCCGTGCATGTTCTATCTTGGCTTGTAGTTCTCTAATGTTCTCAGTCATTGATAAACCTCTCATATGGATCTTCGAATGCGACTCTAGCTTCTGAATGTCCGTTCATTGGGGTTCTCCATATAGGTCTACTGGACTAGACCTTTTTGTGTCTATTGTGGGGTGTGAAGTAGAGCAAGTGGGGATTGAACCCACCCCTGCCCGCGCCATTTCCATTGTTCTTCAAGACTCACATTCGTTGAGGTAGAAGTGGCGTCGTAGCAGACTCGCCAGATCGCCCCGGTCCACGACGGTTGGGTGGGTTAGGGTTTATCGTGCTCCTCGACTCCCTTCTATTCGTGGAACATGCGTTGGCACTCGTGCATTTCGAGGGCCTGAAGCCTTTGCTCCTCTAGGAGCAGGTTGACTTCCTCTCTGAATCGTCGTCTCATGGCCACACGTGGGACACGGTCCTGGTGGGCGTCGACGACCTCCATCACACTCTGGGCAAGGAATTTCTCCCCCGTCAAAAATCCGACTCAAGATACTCATTTTGTCTCACCTCCTCTCTCACGGTTTAATGTGGCGTTTAGCGGGCCTATCCCGGTCTCCTTCAGATAGGTATGAATTAAGCCACCGTCTCGCGACGTTGGCACCGGCTGAACTCTGTTATCTTCGCCACT
>CABGHH010000250.1 GCA_902158745.1 Candidatus Methanolliviera sp. GoM_asphalt | reverse complement strand
ATGAGGTGTGTAAAAGATGGATCTTAAATTTGGCGAGAAAGAAGAGGCATTGAGGAAGGAGATTCGTGAATTTGCGAGAGAGGAGCTTCCGCCGGGGTGGCTTGCGGTCATGTTGGAGGAGGAAAGCCGCGACGAAGATTGGGCGTTTGCCATGTCTATATCCAAGAAACTTTCCGAGAGAGGATGGCTCACGATGTCTTGGCCGGAGGAATACGGCGGAAGGGGATCTTCTCTGTGGGAGCAACTGGTATATCTGGAAGAATCTGGGTATTGGGGAATACCGGGCACGATGATGGGGATAAGCGGAGTGGCCTGGGTGGGCCCTTCCCTCATGATGTATGGTAGTGAGGAGCAGAAGGAGAAACATCTCCCATTAATTGCCTCGGGAGAGCCAGACGGCGTCTGGTGCACGGGATATAGCGAGCCAAATGCCGGTTCCGATTTTGCCAACATTCAGACCCGGGCGGTGAAGGAGGGAGACGAATATGTCATCAATGGGCAGAAGACGTGGACCAGCGCTGCCCACAGGTCAAGATGGTGCTGGCTTGCGGTTGTAACGGATCCAAACGCCCCTAAAAAACACCAACGTATCAGTGTTTTTATCGTGGATATGAAGAGTGAGGGCGTTACGGTCAATCCTCTAATAAACTACGCGGGATACCATATCTTCAACGAGGTCTTCTTCGATGATGTGAGGGTTCCGGCATCTAACTTGGTCGGTGAGGAGAACAGAGGGTGGTATCAGTTGATGACCTCTCTGGCATACGAGCGGGGCAGTCTCGGTCCCGCAGGTTATGGATACAACAAGAGGATACTGGATGAGCTGGTTCGATATGCAAAGGAGAACAATCTCTTCCAAAAGCATGATATCCGCTGTAAGTTGGCCGATATGGCAATCGAAGTTGAGACGCAAAGGATGCTTGCCAGTCAAACGATTTGGAAGATGAGCAAGGGGGATATGCCCACCTACGAGCCATCGAGAGACAAAGTCTTCAATGACCAGGTGCAAGAGCGGCTGGCCATCACCGGAACAGAGATCTTGGGAGCATACTCTCAAATGGATCCTTTGCATCGGGATTCCAGATGGTCCAAGATCAGAGGTTGCGTGGAAAGTTTATATTGGCTCTTCCCTGGCATATCGATTTCCGCTGGGACGGATGAGATCGAGAAGAATATCATTGGTCAATTTGGGTTGGGGTTACCCAGATCATATTAAGGGGGATAAAAAAATGGACTTCGATCTCTCAGAGGATCAAAAGATACTTCAAACATCGGTTAGGGAATTTCTGGATAAGGAGTGCCCCAAGGACAAGGTACGAGAGTTGGAGGAAGATGAGCGAGGATACGACACGGAGATGTGGAAAAAGATGGCGGAGCTGGAGTGGATGGGTGTCGTCTTTCCCGAGGAGTATGGGGGAACGGAAGGGGACTTCATCGACTTAATGATCTTGGCAGAAGAGATGGGAAGATACATTCTCCCCTCCCCATTCTTCTCCACCGTTGTTCTTTCTTCTCTTCCTATCCTTAAGTATGGCAATGGGGAACAGAAGGAGAAATTTCTTCCCAAGATAGCCAATGGGGGGGAGATTTGGGCCCTCGCCCTGATGGAGTCATCGGCCACTTATGAAGCATCGGACGTGAAACTTCGCGCCACTCCAGAGGGAGAGGCGTATCTTCTCGAAGGAACCAAGCTCTTTGTCCCATACGCCCACGTGGCCGATCACCTCTTGGTTGTTGCCCGGACGAGCGAGGAAGAAAAGCCTGAAGATGGAATCACGGTCTTCATTGTGGACGCAAAAAGCCCGGGTATCGAGGTGGAGGTTATCCCCACAATGTCACATGACAAGCAGTGCAAGGTAAGATTCGATCGCGTAAAGGTTCCCAGAGGCAACGTCATGGGAGAGATGGGCAGAGGTTTTGATGTGGTGAACTTCATC
>CABGHH010000249.1 GCA_902158745.1 Candidatus Methanolliviera sp. GoM_asphalt | reverse complement strand
AGGAGAGATGAAGGAAGTCATCTCCTTTGATATGGATGGCACGCTTACGGATAAGAAATTTGCAGATTCAGTCTGGAGAGACGGCATTCCAAGATTATACAAAGAAAGATATGAGATAGAATTAGAAGAGGCGGTAAAACTTGTTGAAAGCGAATATGAGAAGGTCGGAGAGGATAATATAGAATGGTACGATATAAATTACTGGATGAAATATTTTGATCTGGACTTCTCGGTAGAAGATCTCTTAAAAATGTACGAAGATAAAATAAAGATCTTTCCAGATGCATTGGAGGCATTGGACGGTCTCAAAGATCGATACACGCTTGTAGTATCCACGAACGCTATGAGAGAATTTGTGGATATTCAGATTGGAGGGATAAAAGATTACTTCACATATATCTTCTCTTCCACATCCGATCTTGGAATGGTTAAGAAGGAGACAAAATTTTATATAGAGGTGCTGAAAGAGGTCAAGGTTGAGCCAGAAAACTTTTATCACGTGGGAGATCATAGTATATTCGATCATGAGGTACCCAAGAAGGTGGGAATAAACGCCTATCTTCTGGACAGAGAAGGAGCTTATAAGGGGGACCACGTCGTCAGGGATTTGAGAGAATTTTTAGAGATACTAAAAGGGATGTATTATGGTAACTGTGACGAATAGAGCGGCAGATGAGATAAAAAAGATTTTGGAAGAAGAAGGCAAAGGAGGCCGTCTCCTGAGGGTTTATCTTGCCGAGGTAGATTACAACGGACCACGATATGCGTTGAAGCTTGAGAAGGGGATCTCTGAAGATGATGTGAAAGTTGAGAGAAATGGGATTGGAGTGGTCTTCGAACGCTCTTTAGAGATAGAACTCAAAGAAAGCCAGATAGATTACATAGATGGTAGTTGCGGTTCAGGGTTTGCGGTCAGGGATCAAAACGTCGGAGGTTGTGGATATAACTGTGGAAGTTGTGGTCGCTGTTAGAGGTGCCCGGGAATTGAGAAAGGACGTTTGGGGATGCAATAATGGAACAAAGGAAAATGTCAATACTTAATGGTAAAATCCTTAAACTCCCCTTTATACTCTTTCCACTCTGTCCTTACGTCTCTTACGATCGAGAATGCTGGACCTTTCCACAGCTCTTTTATTAATCCTTCTATATCCTCTCTCTGCCCCTCACAGATCACCTCGACACCTCCATCTGAAATATTTCTCACCCAGCCCTTTATCTTAAGCTTTAGGGCATTTTTCCGCGTGAATGCTCGAAAAAAAACACCTTGTACTCTCCCTCCAATGATGATATGTGCCATCGTAAGCATATCGGTCTTTTAGAGACTTTCCATTATTTAAAACTTGATCTTTAAGATCAGATGGCGGGCAACAAGAGGAGAGAAATATTACTAAAAGATTAGATTTCTCATTAAAAACCGAACTTTCTTAAGACAAGTTATTTTCATGAGAGATATAACCTGAATCAGCAAATATTAAGACTTGCACGATTGAAAGGGATTTAGATCGTCGGTATGCTTGTTTTACCGTTGAGATAGAAGTAGAAGAACTAAATTATAACGAAGAGATAACAAACCCAATTGGTATAGACCATCTAATAGCACTTTCAAACGGAGAAACAGAAAATAATCCCAAATATCTATCTAAATCCGAATGGAATCGAATAATCAAGGTAAAAGACGATGCAAGGGAGCTAAAACACATAGAACGGTAAGGGATCAGAGAATCGATTTACTTTATAAAACTCAAGCGTTGCTCCTGCTCTCCATCTTTCCAGTATGGATCTTCATATCGGCAAAATAGATAGCGTCCAGTCCAGAACAGCAACAGCGATCAACTGTAATTCCTTGGGATCTCAACCGGCCATCCTGCAACAATAGCGACATCTTCAATCATTTATCCCTCCTTAGTTTTAAATTCTCTCGTAAAAACCGAGATACCAGTGATATCTTGCCCCAAAATTAGTGTGTGA
>CABGHH010000248.1 GCA_902158745.1 Candidatus Methanolliviera sp. GoM_asphalt | reverse complement strand
AACAGGTATATCCGTCAAATCTTCCGATCCCTTTATCTCCTCGAGCACCTTAAGTCCATCGATCTTTGGTATCCGTAGATCAAGAAGTATCAGATCCGGTCGTGGGCTCTTTCTCTCGTCGGCATAATCTCCACGGTGGAATAGATAATCGAGCGCATCTTTTCCATCAGCCACTCTGCAAACCTCTTTTGCCGCATTAGTATCGTTAAGAAGGCGTTTTGTGAGCATAACGTGTGACTCATTATCCTCCACGAATAATATCACCGGTTTATTCACTCTATTCCTCATCTTTTACTCCCCATTCTGGCTCTGGCAGTGTGAAGCAGAATGTGGATCCCTCTCCCTCCTTGCCCTCAGATTCTATCCAGATTCGACCACCGTGCACCTCAACTATCCTTTTTACAATTGCGAGTCCTGCGCCACTCCCCTCACTCTCCTTATCTATCTTGTAGAATAATTGAAAGACCTTCTCGTGCTGATCCGGTGGAATACCGATCCCGTTGTCGCTGACGAAGAAGACATTCTCATCACTTTTATAACCTATCTCGATCTTTGGATGAACTTGATCACCCATGTACCTGATACTGTTAGAGACGAGGTTTGTAAGCACCTCAACGATCCTCTCCTTATCCACGTGAACGATCTTCTCTTTTTTCGATTTTGATATGGAATCTTCCACAATGATCTCGATATCCTTCTCAATAGAGCCTATCTCTCCGGAGATCTGATCTAAAGCATCTTTAACAATATCTTTGAAGGAGACATCTTCCGGTGGATTCGTTATCCTCCCGATTCTTGAAAGTTCGAGCGTATCTCTCAAGAGATGATCCATCTTCTCGACGGCGTCTCCTATCATCAAAAGATCGGTCTCGATATCTTTCCTTTCATTGTTTTCGATATCCTTCTTGAGCATACCTGCAAAGCCACTTATCGTGACGAGTGGAGATCTCAAATCATGGGAGACGGTATAAACAAATCTCTCCATCTCGGCGTTCTTTACTTTAAGATCCTTCTCCATCTCTCTGATATCGGTGATATCGTTGCCGATGCACATAATTTCGACTAATTGTCCTTCTTCATCTAAAACTGGCTTGTTCGTCCAGTTGATCCAGACCCGCTCTCCGTTCTTCTTCACGTTCTCGTTTACGTTGTTTTTGTACTTCTCCGGATTCTTTCCTATCTCAAGGATCATCTCTTTTAGATCTCTGCCCGTAGATTCCGTCTCTGGAACGATCATTCCCACGATATCTCGTCCGATGATCTCATCTCTCGTGTAGCCGAATAGCTCCTCGGCAAACCTATTGAAGAAGGTGATCGTTCCTTTTGCGTTCATCCGCAGAACTATGCTGTTCACACCCTCAACGAGTTCGTAATACTGCTGTCTTGATTCTTGCAGCTCTTCCTCTATCCTTCTCTCTCTAACAATATTCTCCCATTCCCTGAGTGTACGCTCTACTATCCATGGTAGCTCTCTGAATCGCTCTGTGGTCTTCACCACGTAATCCATCGCACCAGATTTGAGAGACCTAACCGCCAACTCTTCCGTACCATAAGCGGTCAGAATTATAAAAGGGATACCTACATCTTCGGGTTTCTTTGCTCCCCTCGTCAGTTCTAACCCGTCTCCATCGGGTAAACAATAGTCGGCGATGATGATTGAAGGTGGATCGCTCTCATCTAGCCATTTAAAGGCATCTTCTAAGTTAGAGGCGTGATTAATCTCCCATTTAGTCTTAAGGAAGGCATTCGTCTCAAATATTCTTTTAATAAATTCAGCTTGTCCCTCATCATCCTCTACGAGCAAGATCGTCTTTGAATCGGTCATTTTGGACACCTATTCCAGTTGAGCCAATATGAGTATGTATCCTTCATCATCTCACCGAACTCATCGATGTCCGGTGGTTTCACGAGATAGCTGTTCGCGTGATGGCGATAATCTCTCACCATATCATCCTCGTCCTCGGACGAGGTGAGCAC
>CABGHH010000247.1 GCA_902158745.1 Candidatus Methanolliviera sp. GoM_asphalt | reverse complement strand
AAAACTCCTTCAACCGTCTCTTCATCAAACGATATGATCTCCTCTCGATTATCCACAGGAACCACGAAGCTCAACTTATCCTTAAATGTAAGGGCACCTCTTTTCTCCATAACAATTCCAGTCTTATATCCCTTCTCCGTTGCGACCTCTAAGATCGACTTAAGGTGGGTTTCGTATGCGTCATCCGTTGAAAACATTCTATGCTTTTCTGGTTTTTTCCCGGTGAATATAGAGGCAATACACGGCGTAGTATATCTAGCAACGGATTTAAGTTTGAAGACCATCTCCTTGCCATCTCCCTTCTTCTCCCTTCTCCCCATATCATTCGAGAGAGCTGAAGAAATGTATTCAAAATTATGCAGATAATTTGTATATATATTAAAACCGAGGCTGTCCACGATGAGGAGCACAATTTCGTCGAAATCTCCGCTGAATTCTTTAACTATCCCTTCGATCGGCTGTCCGTCTGCCGTATATTCGATATTCAATAACTTTGCAATCGTTGGAGCAATATCCAATTGAGATCTCTGCATCTGCATATTCGCTACATCTCGTGGTGCCATCTAATATAAAATCACTAATATTATATCTGCTTTGTGGTTCGCGATCAGGATATCTCAACATCGGAGAAGAACAAAAATTTAATAATCATCCCTTTCTCGTAATCTTTATGATTGGTATCTCGACGCTTCCATTCTACAAGATGCGTCTTGGAGATGCACTAAACATTATAGATGCAAAGGTGGATATGGCAGAAATATATACGGAGTGCCACGACGTATTCAATTTTGAAGCATTCGATTCTTTTAATTTGGTTTATACTTTACACTGCCCTACAACCGATATAAATCTGGCAAGCACGATCGATAAGATGAGAGAAGCAGGAATCGAGGTTATTCGAGATTACATCTCGAGGGCATCGGATATAGGTGCAAAAAGAACGATAATACATCCCGGTTATTACTCGGATCACACGAGAAAGCTCTCCGAAGAGATGCATAAGAGATCTTTATCCGAGATATCCAAATTTAAAGATGAATACGGCGTTGAAATCTCGATAGAGAATATGTTTTGGCCATTCTCCTTTTTAAGAAAGGCGGAAGAGTACAAAGGATTCTTGGAAGTTCTTCCCCTGACGTTCGATGTAGGTCATGCACATCTGAACGGAGAGGTAAAAAATTTTTTACTCCTCAAAGATCGGATCGTTCACGTGCACCTGCACGACAATAAAGGAGAGAGTGATGAACATCTCGGTCTTGGAAAGGGAAAGATTGATTTTTCGATGGTTTTACCGGAGATAAAGAGCTCTGATATGATCATCGAGATAAAGGAGAAGAAAGATATAGATGCGAGTTTAAAGATGGTCAGAAGGTATCTCTGAATCCTCCTCTTCTCGTGATGCTGTATACAGTAAGATATCAACCTTTAGCGAATTTAGAAAATCCGATATTTGTTCAATTATTTTCACGTGAACCTAAATCTCCCTTTTATCTACGTAAGAGGAACAGATATTTAAAAACTATGTTGGAGAATCAATAGATGGAGCGTGTGAAGGTAAGTAAAAAAGATGAAGGCGTTTATGAACCTTACAAAATGGGATTACGATCTGACAAAGCCCGGGCGAAACCGCTAAACCATACTCCCTACTCCCAGTATCCCCCACCGCTATTCTGCCCAACGACTTTAGAATTTCCAATCCCTTCCACCTCTTGCCATAAGGGTTGGATGATGAAGATAAAGAGATAAAAGATTGGATTTCTCTATCATCTCTTCCTCTATATATTAGACTTGTTGCAAAATAACCTAACAAACGAATGTATCCTATCCATTCACCTCAACCACAACTCAACCGCACTTGAAGTGATAATTCCACACGCCACACGATAACAACATAACCTTATCATCGAATCCAGCTCTCCTGTTGCGAAATCTGTCTGTGGTGATCCTGAATCGCTTAATACCACAGATAGCATGCTCTACAAGGACCCTAAAGCCGCTGATA
>CABGHH010000246.1 GCA_902158745.1 Candidatus Methanolliviera sp. GoM_asphalt | reverse complement strand
GTTGAGAACTTATGGGAAACCGATCGACGTGGACGACGTATTGAACTCTAGGATGTTGGCGTATCCGATGAAGGTGTTGGACTGCTCACTCCTGAGTGAGGGTGCGTCATGTCTGGTACTCGCGTCGGCCGATGTTGCAAGAAAATACACGGATGAGCCTGTCTGGATCACCGGCATTGGAACGGCATCGGATATGATGAGGCCGGGAGATAGGATTGACAATCCAAATTGGTCAGATAAGAGATTCAGTTATCCGGAGGCGAAGGTACCTTATCCAGATTATGCAAAGAGACCTAGGGCGATTTATCCCGAGATGTCCAACTTCGGTGCTGTGAGGGAGGCATCAAGACAGGCGTACAGGATGGCTGGGATCTGTGAGCCATATAAAGAGATCGATGTAGTTGAATTACACGACGCATACGATACCAGTGAACTTCAATGCTATGAGGATCTCGGCTTCTGCGATGTCGGACACGGCAAAGATCTGGTGAGAGAGGGCCAGGTTGAGATAGGTGGTGATATACCTGTCAATCCATCCGGTGGACTGGAAGGATTTGGGCATCCCGTCGGTTCGACCGGTATTCAACAGTGTGCAACGCTATTCTGGCAACTACGGGAAGAGATTCCTGAAAAGTTCAAGAGCAGTAAGAATCAGATTGATGGGGCGAGGGTGGCACTGAATCACAGCCACGGGGGTACGGGTACGGCTATAAATGTTCTAATCTTTGAGAGGTGATGACTATGGCAAAAGAAGTACCAAAAGAGAAGAGATTTGGGTTAGAGGTAACGAAAAAGAAGGAGATGGATCCAAGATGGTTAGAGTGGGGTGAGGTGGGAAGAGCTGAAATTGTGGGTTATGAGATCGGAACCGCCGAAGAGGGGGCAAATATAGATAAGCTACAAAAAAAGAAGTTCATGGAGATCTGGAGACCTTTTGATTTCATCTATCACCACAGCTATGGCATGGTCTCACCGTTCTTTGAGGGGCTATTGGATAAGAAATTGATGGGTACTCGATGCCCGAAGTGTGGCGATAGATTTATGCCGCCGAGAGCAAACTGCTGGAGACCCTCCTGCAAACTTCAAGAGACAGAGTGGGTCGAATTGCCGTTGAGAGGTACACTCCACACCTTCTCCATAATGTATTTCGCGGGCACCCCATTCTTGCGTTTATTGCCAGCCGTCATCGGATATGTGAGGGTTGAGGGGTGCAACATGGCGATGGTGATCTTCGTCAAAGAGGTCGATCCAACCAAGTTACAGTGCGATATGCCCGTCGAAATTAAATTCATCGATGAGCCGAAGGGTGATCCAACGGATATATATGTTGTTCCTGCAAAGGGATGGAAACCGGTTGAGGATAGGTTCTCTTGGGACGAAGAAGGGGAGGCACGCGTTGTAAGAAACTTAAAGAGCACAAAGGAACATTGGGACAAGATATATGGGAAAGATAGACCTATGATGGCAGAAGTACCGGAGTAAGATATTTGGGAGGAGATCAGGTGGACTTCGAAGAGACCGAAGAAGAGAGGATGATAGCAGAGACGTCTCGTGAGATAGCTGGTGAATTTGGACCGGACTACTGGAGAGAACACGAAGAAGAGGAAAAATTTGGCCAAGAATTCTGGGATACGCTCGTCGATAACAATTTTACGGGGATAATCATACCGGAAGAGTACGGTGGAGAAGGTATGGGAATGCTCGAACTGGAGATCGCAATGGATGAGATGGCATCAAATGGGTGCGGAATGGCACCCATCTGGTATCTCTGCGTTCAAGAGGTCTTCTGTTCAAACCCCATCTCGAGACTCGGCACCGAAGAACAGAAGGAGAAGTAT
The DNA here is from genome assembly GCA_902158745.1 of Candidatus Methanolliviera sp. GoM_asphalt. Classification (GTDB taxonomy): domain Archaea; phylum Halobacteriota; class Methanoliparia; order Methanoliparales; family Methanoliparaceae; genus Methanolliviera. The sequence continues at coordinate 166 of CABGHH010000246.1, read as the reverse complement.
CTGCCGAAGTTGGCAAAGGGGATGGAAGGTTGTATGGCTTTAACTGAACCAGATGCGGGTTCAAACACGTTAAATACAAAAACTTTGGCCGTAAAGGAGGATAATGGATATATCATCAACGGACAGAAGATATTCATCTCAAATGTTGATAGAGCCAACGTGATGC
>CABGHH010000245.1 GCA_902158745.1 Candidatus Methanolliviera sp. GoM_asphalt | reverse complement strand
CTCTCAAACGACCGCCCCCATGATCGCATCGGTTAGAGATCTCTCATCGAAACCAAAGACTTGAGCGGTCTTCATGAATTCTCTTATCTTATCTTCTAAGGCATTTTTATCAACGGGAAGACCGATCAGAGAGCTCTCCAGTCCTTCTAAACTCTCTTCGGGATGGACGAAGAAATCGCCTGTTATCCTTACATCTTTTATGTAATCGCCATACTCGACAAAAATTCTGATTAATTTTCCTGCCTTATAGACGTTACTCCCTCTCCACGTTCTTGCCTGCCCAATCGCTTTTTTGTAATCCTCATCGTTTACAATATCCGGAAAGTTGTAGGGATCGCCCGGATTGCTATCATAATATCCTCTGTCGCAAGACTCGCACCCGGAGGTTAAGAATGCTTCTCTCTCAACATCCTTAAAATTGATCAATTCGTCTCGAGAATTGAAAGAAAACTCTTTTTGGAGATCGTTCTCTGTGAGATACCTCGCGATCTGCATTCTTCTGTACGCGTTCATCGACGGTCTCTCAACATTCTCCATCTCTGTCCCCTCAACGGGAGTGAATGCAAATAGCGCTATACCTACGCCGGCAGCATGAAGTTCCTGCATCAATTCTACCGCATCTCTTTCGGTCTCTCCCAGACCTATTATGAGATGTGTCCAGATCCTGCCAGGAAATATTTTTGCAGCTTCCTTCAAAAGATTCAAAGTCTCCTCAAACCCACCCCTACCGATCTCATCGCTGATTTTGGGTGTAACACCATCCAATGCGAGGCCTATAGTATCAGCTCCCCTCTTAAAAGATAGTTTGACCTGCTCTAAATCTGTAATTCTGGCACAAACACTTCTTGGCAGATTTACCATCTCTAAAATTTCCAGTGCCTCCTCCATTCCGGTACCCGTAACCTGCAAGCACACCCGCTCGAAGTCTGAGCCATTCAAGGCGTCCAACACGAGATCATCCCTAAAAGAGGGCCATGTTATCCTTGCCAGCCTACCATGGCTGACGTCACAATACTTGCAACCGTAATTACAGCCTTCTCCGATGAGAAGATAGGCGGTCATGGGACTGAATGACAAACCCCCACCCTCAAGCCCAAGTTTTATGGCGGTGCCCAGAGAGATCCTCATAAGACGCAGCACTCCATAGATCTGTGGTATTCGCCGACTTTCTTTATGGCATCTCTGGATGGCATCACGATTCGATCGACGATATCAATTGCAACAGAATCCAATATTCTCCTGTATCTACCACCGGGGCGCATACATCCCAAATAAACATTGGAGAACATATCTTTACCCTCTTTTAATATTTTTAGCACCTCTTTGATCTCTGGAGGATCAATAAATTCATAACAGGTACCTTTGGTAGGTATGAGTACGTTGAAGACGATGGTTTCTGCTCCGAGAGATCCAAGCAACTCCATGGCGTCTCTCTCCCCCAAAATTTTGCCTGCATGCAAACCGATGGTTACATGGGGCACCGTTTTAATGTGCTTATCTAACGCGATGAATGAGTTTAAAAAATCATCCACGGTTTTCTCTAAACCATAAACCTCTTTTATTGTATCATCATCACCAATGAAATCGAATGAGATCACATCTGCAAGTTCAGAAATTTCATCCGCGTCTTCTGGGGGGAGTAGACCTGTATGGGCGATTACCCTATGATCTTCCTTTATCTTTTTTATCTGCTCTTTAAATTTCAAAATTGGTACGACGCCGTCGCTATCGCAACCACCGCTTATCAGCACGCTCTTTGCTCTTCCATCGAATTTATTGAGAGAGGTCATGGGTATCAAATAGCGCTTGTTGCAGTGCTTACAATGAAGGGCACATTTATCTCCGGTCAGACTTATAGACGTCGTCTCAAATGGAAATACAAATGTGATATTCTCCATACAAATACCTCTCTATGCGGAATTGACGCCATCCTTCGGTATGGTCAGATCAAAGATAGATGAACGGCTCATCGGGTAATATGTGATAAACTACCCCATCTTTATTA
>CABGHH010000244.1 GCA_902158745.1 Candidatus Methanolliviera sp. GoM_asphalt | reverse complement strand
CACGCATCGTGCATTAGGAGACCGATTGGTAGCAGTTTTCATTGACGATGGATTGATGCGCGAAGGCGAAGCAGAGCAAGCTTGCAGCCGAAGTTACCGGGATACCGATGCTGCACGAGCTGGAGGAGGAATTGTTTGAGGTGATATTGACGTCGTGAAAGTTTTTTAGAGTTGGCAAAATAGGGGTGTAAAAACACCCCTTAAATTATTTTTGTGCTTTTTATTTCTAAACTCAACGATTTATGGTCATTCCGAAAATTATTAACCACCAGATTACACAGATTTACACAAGATTATTTATAAAACTTTTTTTGCTTTTTCTTTTAGCACAGGTTTTCTTTTTTTTAAAAAAAAGGAGAAAAAGTGTTGTGTTAATCTTGTGAATTCTCGTGGTTTATTAATTGCAATTTGTTACTGGAATGACTATAAATCTTGCAAGACTTTCACCCGCAGCTTTGAGAAATCCTCTTTTATCTCCACCTGAAAGCCCATCCCGGCGAATATCTCCTCAAGCTCCATTTTAACGAATTTCTTTGGCACATCAGAACCCAAAACGAGCGTGAAGTCGCTTTTGGATGTTTTACGTAATTTGAAGAAGTTGCAAGTTTCGAGTCGTTTTAGGATATATTCCACACGATAAAATTTGTGCTTGAACTGCTCTGCATGCGCCTGGCACACTTCACGATGCAAGTTCCAGAACTTCTCTTTGTCGGGATGCGATTCGACAAAGCTCAGAAATAAGAGCCAGTGGTCAACGTCCAGGATGATGTGTTCGCCAGCCGAAAGCATTTCAGCATGCGTGTAAACCTTCTTATCTTCAATGGATTCAAACAGCGTTTTGTGTTTGCTGTAAAACTTTAACGCTTCTCGCATCAGCTCGCTTTGCGATATTCCCAAATCATCCCGCATCTTTTTGAACACCGCGAAGGTGTCTTCATCCATAGCGACTGTGATTCTTTCCGGCGCTTTCATAACACTTTTTCTTTTTAGAAAAAAGAAAACCTGTACTAAAAGAAAAACTTTATGAATGTTTTTACCGAAGGTAAAAAAGTTGTTGGTAAAGGTTTTCTTTTTGAAAGAAAGGTTTATTTATAAATAAAAAGATTAGAACTACTTTTTCTTATTTTTTATGAATCTTTGTGCTGAGTTCTCAAATAGCCTAATAAGGAGCGTGTGTTTATAGATCATGAGCAAGGGGTAAAGTTAGGGTAAACTAAACAAGATGGAGGTGATGTGCAATGGATGAGGAGGGGCTAACAAGATTGATGAAGGAACTGTTGCCGCTACTGCAGAATATCTCTGAAGAAGGCGAAGTCAAAAGCGAAGATGAAATAGCTGGAAGGGTTGAAGCGATAAAACGTGAGTTAGGCGCATGGTTTATTGATGGCTATCAAATTTACCAGGCTTCGTAGTTAATGTGGCAATGCAGGCATTCATATTTTTTGTGAATCTTTGTGCAGAGTTCTCAAATAGTCTAATAAGGGGTGTTTAAGCAATGTTAGAGCAGGAGGAATAAAATGAGACAAATAGCAATCTATGGAAAAGGAGGCATTGGAAAGAGCACGACAACGCAGAACCTGACCGCGGCACTTTCAACGATGGACAAGCGTATCCTGCAGATTGGGTGCGACCCGAAGGCGGATTCGACAAGAATGCTTGTGGGCGGAAAGAGACAGCCGACAGTGCTTGACACTTTACGTGAAGTAGGCACAGAGAACGTGACACTGGAAGAAGTCATACACACAGGATTTGGCGGTATAAAATGCGTGGAGGCGGGAGGTCCCGAGCCAGGCGTTGGCTGCGCAGGAAGAGGAGTGATTACGGCGATAAATCTGTTAGAAGAGCTTGGAGCATACACGGACGACCTGGACTTCGTGTTCTATGACGTGCTGGGTGACGTGGTCTGCGGTGGCTTTGCGATGCCGATGCGGGAAGGCAAGGCACGCGAGATATACATTGTGGCTTCTGGTGAGATGATGGCGCTTTACGCGGCAAACAACATCTGCAAGGCAATCGTCAGAT
>CABGHH010000243.1 GCA_902158745.1 Candidatus Methanolliviera sp. GoM_asphalt | reverse complement strand
ATTCGTTTCTATATTTTTCAGGAGATACCCAAACGCGTCCGGATTTTTTTCGACGGTAACGATCCTTACCCTCTTCCTCTTGGCTATAACGATCGGAAAAGGCCCTACACCCGCAAATAAACAGAGGATATTTTCTCCATCCTTCACCTCTTGTGCAATCCTCTTTCTCTCCCCGGAGAGAGAAAAGCTGAAATGGACCTTATTTATATCGAAGAGAAGATCACAATACCTTTCCCTATAGGCAATCTCGGTCGTCCCTCCCCCATAAACCACACGATATTTTGGGATTCTATATTCTCCCTCTGTATTGCCTTCTTTCTTTAAAATTTTTATTGTAGAGGGCTTTTTCTTAAACACCTCCTCAATTGTTTCTTTTGATATTATTGCAACATTTCCGATCCATTTTATTGTCATCCTGTAATGTTTAAAACAAAAATTTAAAGATGATTCTTATGTCATAGGGATGACATATACTCGTAAAATATCAGTCCGCAGCCAGAACATAACCTTATATTGCCCTCATCTTTCTCGTCCTTCCCACCTCTATTATCCTCATACCGATATCGGCGGATTCTGAATTACATCTTGGGCATTTATGCCCCATATCAACAAATTTATATTTTACCTCATCTTCGTCCATGTCAACTATCTCCTCATATTATGTTATAAGATAAATGGCATCTATTGTTATATATAATTTTTGTATCATTATACAATATTGAATTGAGTTTAGTCGTGCCAGCCATAATATCAATCATAACATATTTATATAAAAAAATATAATTTATAAGCACGGATAAAAACGAGGAAAGGATAATTGGGAGAAGGACGTTATAAAGCGAATTATCTAAAAAATTCGTAAAATAGGGAAAAAGGGAATAAAAAAATAGAAAAGTAGTCTAAGGATCGCGTTACTCCGTGTCCCCTCAGGGTAGTAACAAATTCTTCATAATCGATGAGCCGATACCGTCCCAATCCGGATATATGCTCTTTATCTGCATGAACTCTTCCACGCCCTTATTGCCCACCATTCTTCCCCATCCGCTCTGTTTGTATCCCCCGAATGGCATATCACATGCTAGCACGTGCCACTCGTTCAAAAATATATTGCCCGCTTTTATCTTTCTAGCAACCCTTATCCCCTTCTCCCTGTCGTTTGTCATGACACCACCAGCAAGGCCGTATATGGTATCATTTGCAATCTCTATCGCCTCTTTCTCTGTTGAGAACGGTATCATTGATATAACTGGGCCGAATATCTCCTCTCTCGCAATCTTCATATCGTTTGAGACGTCACTAAAGACCGTAGGTGCGACGAAGAATCCGTCCTTCAGTTCTCCCTCCTGAAGTCTATTGCCACCGCACAAGAGGGTCGCACCTTCCTCCTTTCCGGATTCGATATACCCGAGAACTTTTTTCATCTGCTCTTCCGTGACGAGAGGACCAACAGCTGTCTCGGCGGAGATCGCATTCCCCACCTTCAACGATCCGTATATCTCCGCCGTCTTTTTGCAGACCTCCTCATATATCGTCTCCTGTACAAGAACCCTTGTGCCGGCAAAACATTCTTCGCCGTTCGCAAGAGCTACGCCGAGGGTTGCCATCTCAGCAGCCTCATCTGTCGACAAATCGTCGAAGATGATATTCGGGGACTTTCCCCCAAGCTCCAACGTCACCTTCTTCAAATTTCCGGCCGCATTTTTAACGATCCCCTTTCCTGTTGCTGTTTCACCCGTGAAGGCTATATGATCTACCTTATCACTTTTAGCCATCTCAGCGCCGACCACCGATCCTGGACCCGTTATCACGTTCAATGCCCCTTTTGGAAGACCTGCCTCCTCAAACATCTTTGCCACCTCTAAACCCGATAGTGGCGTCTGACTCGCAGGTTTAAAGACCACAGTATTACCGCTTATCAATGCCGAGGGTAATTTCAACGCCATCTGCCAGAAGGGAAGGTTCCAAGGTGTTATGATAGCCACAACTCCGTCCGGTTCCCTCACGACCATCATCCCCATCCCCATCGTATATTCTTTTTCAGTTGTAT
>CABGHH010000242.1 GCA_902158745.1 Candidatus Methanolliviera sp. GoM_asphalt | reverse complement strand
CGATGGGAGGTATCGCAGTTGGAGATAAGAAATTCGTGGAGAATATAAGAAAAATTCTGGTACATTATGGAGGCGTGATAAGCCCTTTCAACGCGTGGCTCATCATAAGGGGTCTGAAAACATTGGCATTACGAATGGATCGGCACGAAAAAAATGCGATAGAGGTGGCAAAATTCCTAAAAGATCACGTAAAGGTTAAAAGAGTTCTATACCCGGGATTAGATACGTTTCCCTACTTTGGAATTGCAAAGAGGCAGATGCACGGATACGGTGGCATGCTCTCTTTTGAACTATGCAACGAGGAAGATGTATATTCGATGCTGCAAGAAGTGAATATATGCAAACTCGCCGTAAGCTTGGGAACGGCAGAAACACTTATAGAGCATCCTTATTCGATGACGCATCTGAATTTTCCCAAAAAAGATTCTCGTGGCATATCCAAACGCTTGATCAGACTTTCGGTCGGCCTGGAGGATGTTAATGATATAATGGATGATTTGAAATATGCATTGTCTTAATACTCTTCTTAATCGCTCTTAAGAACCGAATCATAATCCTCCCACTTTTTAGTCAGCGATTCGTTCAGTTCTCCCCATTTTCTCCACTCTTCCTTCAGTATTTCCCATTTACGTTTTATCTCTTCGATATTAAATGGCTTACCTATATTATCCCCACACCACTTGAGAATTAAGTTTCCATGCTGGTCCACTCCACACCACCTAAGGACCAGCTCCCCATCCCTAAGAGAGCTTGATCTTATCGCTTTCTCCAATTTTTGACAATCCTCTTCATTGAATAAATCCGGTGGGAAATATGTAATGACTTTTGTACCATCAGCGATCAAGGAGAGAACTCTTTCTTTAAAAGTTTCTTTGTCTGACTTAGAATTAAAACCCATTAGAACAATCCCTCCTTTGATGCGATCCGAGAATTCTTTCCAGTTCAACGCTACCATTTTTTTTAATTCTTTGGCCACTTCAAAATCATCGGCAAATAAGACCTCGATCTCGAATCCCATATCTCTTTTATTCCTTTCATTTAAGAAGGAGATAACCCGAGGAGACGTGTAATCGTCCAACGCCACGCCCAACGCTTTCCCCGATGGTTCGAAAAATTCATTAAAGACCTCTCTCAATCCTCGAACAACCGCCTCCTTATCTTTATAACACCTATTAAATCTAAATAAAACCTCATCCAAATGGAAGCCCATAGTTGTTATGAACAATTCTCTTGCATCTCTTTCCAAAATGGGATATGCCGTCTTTTGAAGAACAAACGTTGCATTTGATAGAATTTCTTGGAAGATATCTTCCCTAATATCCTCTACGGAAACTTCATCATCCTCTATCATCTCTATAATCTCCTTGCCATACTCCCTCGAGATGTATCTCCCCCCTATCAACTCTTCTATGATCTCTTCCTTCATCGCTTAATCATCCTTTAAATTATAATTTTCCGCCTTTAGGGTCATGGCATCCCATTAGCCTTTAATTAACAGATATGCAAACCTTTTTATCTCGTTTCCATCAAATAAAAACTTTTTCATCTCCTTTACTTTACCATCTAACGCATGTTCACGTTTTACCTTATGGGAGCGCTCGAACCCAATGCAAAAATGCCAGAGAGGGGCGATGAGACATTTGAAGTTATAGGGATACAACATATCAGCCGACTGGGAGAACTTTTTTAGCTTTTTACCTATCTCTATGGCTCTCTTACAATCGATGCGACAAGGATAAAAGCCCATGTAAGGGGTGGAATACATAACCTCCGGTAATCCCCCCTCGCAAATCTCTTTTAGGAACGTCTTACCTCCGTTCACGATCTCCTCCAAAAAGAGGAAGTTTTCTTCATTTTCCCACAACTGCCGCTCATACGCAATTTCAGGCGAAAAAGGTCCGTCTCTTTTGCTATTTATATAACCTTCTCTGCAACACGGGGGATAGGACAACATCCCCCCATTTATCTTATCTATCTTCTCCGCTATGGAAATTATAGAGGGTTTATAAGGATAAAATAATTCTCCATTGGTAATTTGCCATTCGGATGGTTGAGAAAGACTTGCCGTCATGAGATCCTCGTAT
>CABGHH010000241.1 GCA_902158745.1 Candidatus Methanolliviera sp. GoM_asphalt | reverse complement strand
AAGAGCAAGAAGGAAAAGAGGAAGGTGATAAAGGTGTTAACAATTGATGAGGTTAAAAAAAGCATAGATAAAGTGAGGCTTGAAGGGACTATGCTAAAAATCATGTCCTATATTAAAGCAGAAGAGAGCCAGGGTAAGGTTTTTACAAAAAGAGACCTTCTTAAAGTCTTTGACGTTTCTTCTGGTAAAGTTGCTAAGTCTCTCAGGCAGCTTGCAGAATATAACATGGTTGGAAAGATAAAAGTTGGCAGGACGACATATTATGGAAGTGATGAGGCAATTGATAGCATTGAGGGGGCTATAAAGGGTAGGAGCATTGGAAAGGAGGTAAAAGAATGAGTGAAAAGCAAGAAGGAAAAGAGTTGTTCGAAGGGGAATGGAAAAAATTGGTTGCGAGACTCCCTAATATCGCTCCTCCGAAAGGGGGAAATAATGACGAAAAGGCGCAAGAACTCTTGAGGGAGGCGAGGGATCTTCCGAGATACGAAGGTGCGGAAGATGAAGGACTGAATATCAATGTTGACGAGCAGAGACGAATGTTGAGAAGGGAGGCACACCGATATTGTGCACACAAATGGAGAACCACAATACGCAGGTCTCTTACTTTCGACTCCCGATTGAGAGTCGAAAGAATAATCGAGTGCGTGAAGTGCGGAATGGCACATCGAGATGTTGTCGAGGCAAAAGAATGATGGCAAGAAAAACAATAAAAGAGGAGGCAATATGTGGAGATGTATAGCAGGAATGCAAGGAGTGTCCGGCTTCCCAGCCGGGCATTACTGCAATGAATTGGAGAGAAATACCGAGACTGGAGATTTGCGTATTCACATAACAGATCAAGATTGGCTGGATTATGTGAATAATGAAGGGCAAGTAGAATACGATCTGAAGGAGATCGACCGATACGAACCAATATCGGAAGAAGAGGCAAACGCACTCGCATGGGACTGGTGTGACTGAAGCCCCGATAAGTAAAAAGGAGGTAAAAGGAATGAGTGAAGAGCAAGAAGGAAAAGAAATAAAGGGAAAAGAAAACGCCAAGCTATCGGAAGAAGAGAAGAGGTATTACACCTCGATGCTGGAAGAGGCAGACGAGATTGTATTCCAATACGAGGGGATTATGAACTATGAGCATCTTGACGAGCCCAGTTCAGATCTTGTAGGCGAGGTCTTCAATAAGATCGCAACGCCACTCTTCTACCTGAGGGATGGGAAAGAGAGCATGCCGGTCGCTTCCAAGAAGACGGATGAAGGGGATGAAAAGAGGGGAAAAGAAGAGAGTATTGGGGATGAGATCGCAGATGTAATGATGAAAGTCGAGAGAGAGAAAAGATGCGAGGACGAGGAGCATTGCGGAGAGGAAGAAGTTATAAACGAATATGAAGAGAAAGCAACAATAAACGGTATTCTTGGGGATCAGGTAAAGATCCTCGATATTCAAGAAGTTGAAGAAGGGGGTTTCGGTGGGAGCGATATAGAAATCGAAGGGATCGGAAAGGTGAGGACATATTCCAAAGTTCTCGGCGGACAGCTCCAGCACCTCAAGGATACGGGAAAGCTTCCAGCACTTGGGAAGATTGAGAAGAAACATAGCGGAAAGAGCGGGAGAAGTTATTTTAATTTCTTCCCATCTTCTTCTTTTATACAAGAGCGAGAACCAAGGGCAAAACCGATATTTGCGGATAAGCAAGAGAGGACGTTAGCAGACGAAGAGAAAGAGATTAGTGAGTTTATGGATTATTGAGGTGTGAAAAATGGATATGAACAAACGGGAGATAGAAGAACGAGGCGGAGAGATTTTAGGAAAAATGAACGTGTTAAGCGAACTTATAGAGAAAAAAAGGCAAACAAAGGAAGATAAAATCGAGATGAGAAAAGAGTTCAATGGTTTAGAGAAAAGGTTCGGTCGTCTTCTGTTTGATTTAACGACAGAATAAACCGAGAGGTAAAAATGGGCATGAGAATGCAAAGCAAACAGAAACTAAAGTTGAACGTAAAGTTTGAAGGGCAAGAGATGGTCATCAGAGACGCAGCCAAGTCGGGAGCTCAAACGAGTTCCCACGTTAATCTTCCAGGGGAGTGGAACGGGTGTAAAGTTGCCTGTTATCTC
>CABGHH010000240.1 GCA_902158745.1 Candidatus Methanolliviera sp. GoM_asphalt | reverse complement strand
CAGTACGGGCATCGACCCATCCGGACCTCTACCGGCCTATCTGGTTCTGCCCGTTGTCTCGTCACCCCTTTGTGCCCTTTCTTCTGATTCCTTCTGCTATTGCCACCGCGTCTCATGCTTGGAGGGGCATGCGGGTTCTCATATCTAGCCAGTTGGGCCTCGAATTCCTCTATGCGTGCCTTAAGCAGCTCATTCTCACGTTTGAGTTGTCTGATAATCTCGTCTTTGTCCATCCTTCTCTAAATAGGGTATTGCTCTCATAATATAGTAGTTTTTCGGTTTTAACCGGATTTTAGATGGCTGTTGAGGTAGGAAGGATGAAATGGTTGTAGATGGAGCTAAACACATACGTTTTTTCTTTTAGCACAGGTTTTCTTTTTATGAAAAAGAAAAAGTGTAATGAAAGCGTTAGCGTTGTTATCCGGCGGCTTAGATTCGATATTGGCGACTAAGCTCGTCTTAGACCAGGGTATAGAGGTTGTAGCCGTGACTTTTATTTTGCCTGTTACTGCGGAGAAGAGGGATTATGCGGGTGAGGTGGCAAAGAAATTCGGGATACCGCTTGTTCGGGTAGAATCAGGTGAAGAATACCTTGACATGGTACGAAACCCTAAGTATGGCTATGGCTCGGGGATGAACCCCTGTATAGATTGTCATATTTATATGCTGCGAGAAGCGAAGCGGATTGCGAAAGACGTGGGTGCCAATCTCATCTTTACAGGCGATGTTCTGGGTGAAAGACCCATGAGCCAGCACAGGAAAGCATTGGAACTCGAGGAAAAAGAAGCGGGATTGGAAAAAATGGTTTTGAGACCGCTATCCGCAAAACTACTCCCTGAAACAATTCCGGAACAAAAAGGTTGGGTGGACAGGAGCAAGCTTCTGGATATAAAAGGAAAGAGCAGAAAGCCCCAGATTGCGCTTGCAAAGAAGTTTGGCATTCTGGAAGAGGAGTACCCCACTCCTTCTGGCGGTTGTCTCTTAACCTACCGCGAATTTGCATCTAAGCTGAGGGATTTGTTCGACCATAATGAACGCGTGACGATGCGGGATGTAAGAGTACTGAAAATAGGCAGGCATTTTCGGTTCGGGTCGTCGAAAATAATAGTAGGGAGAAATGAAGCAGAGAATACGCTTTTACTGGATTTGAAGAACACAGAGGATTATGTTTTCGAGGTGCTTGGTTACGGGAGCCCAATAACGATTTTGGAAGGTGAAAAGAGCAAAGAAGCGATTGAAGTCGCAGCAAAATTGACTGCGAGGTATTCTGATGCGGGTGCCAAAGAGGAAGTATTAGTGGAATATAAACCCTTTCATGGGGCTGAACTCCACGGAGATCAAGAACAAAGGAAAGAGAGAATAGTTGTTTCACCGCTGGACGAAAATGAAGTTGCCCTGCTGAGGATATAACTTGACGATGTCAGATTAACCGCAGAGTTCACAGAGGATAGCGGTTTGGAGGTTTAGCTAACGAGCTGAACCGCTAATAAACGAAACCTCTAATTCCGCGTTCTCTGCGGTAAATTTTGGAATGTGGCATTGGCTTTGCTCGTTTCATCTGTGTTAATCTGCGTTGATCTGTGTCAACAATTTATTTTCTATTTTCTTGTTTCCACGACCTCCGGAATTTCGCCCCATGTTGCGAGTGTGTCCTTATATATCACAAGCGCACCTTTGATGCCTTCCACATATTTAATCACCCCAAATGCTTTTGAGACAGACTGGGCGTCGGTTACGGAATTACCGAGCGCAGTAGCTGCCGCATCAGACAAAGATGCACTATTGCTTATCACGGTTGCCGCATCGGCGTTTCCGAAGCTTATAGAATGCCCCACCGTTCCTGAAGACGTGCACACACCCAATAAGGAAGAAGAGGGGTGCAGCTTAAGTGCAATTCTGTTTGAGAAGGGACTTTCTCCCGCATATATACCAACCAGTACTTCCCTATCGCATATTAATGCAACGTCACCGCCATTATCCACCATTGCATAAGTCGCTCCTGCATCGTGCATTGCTTCCACCGCGAACTCCGCCAACGTCCCTGCCACTGCAGACATTGGTCCAATACCAAATTTTTCCGCGGATTCTGTCATTCTTGTTATTATCTCGGGTATCT
>CABGHH010000239.1 GCA_902158745.1 Candidatus Methanolliviera sp. GoM_asphalt | reverse complement strand
AAAATCAAGGCACGTGATCTTCCTACCTGTATTCCTGTAGTATGGGGTCATCCGCATGTTTCAGAGACGCTCCGAATTTACGATGAGATCATAAATAATTCTAAGATAAATGAGAAGATCGATGTCCGACGAACTCTTCTCAAGTCTTCTCATATGGAAGAAATTTTGAGGGTGTCCGTATCGGACATTTTCTCCTCGTGGCTCACCACCGATATGATGCGGCTTGAGTTTATAGGGAAAATTATCTACGATATAGAAAAAAACGGCATAAAGACTATAGAAGCGCTTCGTAAAGATATAAAGACGTTCAAAAAGATGCTTGGTGAGGCAGAATCAACCTATGAAGATCTTGGTAAAAAAGTGCAGTTATATAAGATTACCGGCGAAGGTAAAAACGTAGAATCGATCTCTTTTAACTTCTATCCGAGAAAGGAATTTGTGGAAAAGCTGGGTAAAGAATATGCAAGGACATTGTCAGGTGTTACGGCGGCGGGAAATGCGATAAAAAAAGATAGAAAATAACATATCGGAATATGACAAGTTTATAAAAACACGGACAAAAATTAGTGAGGAGGATAGAAAGTTAGCAGAGACAGAGTTCAAATTCGTCTGTGGAGATGGTATAGAAGGAATAAAACATTGAAAGATAAGTCTGTTACTTTGCTATTGACCGATCCGCCGTATGGCAAAGAATACCAGTCAAACAGGCGGTGGAAGACGAAACCTCCAGATAGGATCATTGGAGATACCGAAGTGGAAAGTGTCGGGATGGTCAGCGACCTATTGGATGCGATAAAGCCGAAGTTGAAAGCCGATGCGCACTTGTTGATCTTTTGTAACTGGAAACGGGAACGATATATACAACAAATAATCGAAGATGCGGGCTATAAAATAAGATCGGTAATTGTGTGGGTGAGAGAGGAGAACTCCACAGAAGATGTTGAAAGTACATTTATACCATGCTACGAACATATCTTGCACGCAACGCAAGGCACCCCAACGGTGAGTCCTAGAAAACCGGACGTTTTCATCATTCCACAGGTTGGGTGTTACGGATAGAATGCATCCTACTCAAAAGCCGATCGAGTTGCTCACCGAATTGATCGAGGCATGTACCGATAAAGACGATCTGGTTGTAGATCCATTTGCAGGAGTAGCATCAACTTTGGTGGCGGCAAGCAGACTTGGGAGAGATTTTATTGGATGGGAGATTGAAAAGCAATATCATGCGGATGGGATGGGGAGGCTTCTGGGATCAAGGATATAAACGTCTACCGGAGAACCCCGAATGGTATAGAATTTGTAGATTATGGTATAGTATTCCTAAAAATTTGGGGGGAAATTTACAGAGGAAGAGGACGAGGAGGATGACAAGGAGTAAAAGTAAACATGGAACTAAAAGAAATACCGATAGATAAGATTAAACCGAACCCATATCAAGCACGGGTGGAATTTCCGGAGGAGAAGCTGAAAGAGATGGCAAACACAATAAGGAGGAAGGAAATAGGGCTTTTACAGCCTATTTCTGTCAGAAGGACAAGAAAGGGCGACAGTTATGAGTTGATCATGGGAGAAATGAGAGTGCGTGCGTCTAAAATAGCGGGGTTAAAGAAAATACCAGCCATAATAAAAGAGGTGGCTGATACTGTTGGTTTATCATATACGCACCAAAGAAGGCTTATTTCGCATTTAGAATTGAATCCAGATGAGCAGGACCGTGTAGATAAGCTTGAGATCGATACTAATAAAATTGAACGAATCGCTGCGATAGAGGATGAGAGTGCCAGATCGCGGATGATAGAGATTGCACCGACGCTAAGCCGAGAAGAATTTAGTAAAACAGTTACAGTCGTAAAAAACGCGCCAGAACACTTGAAAAAGGAGATGCTTGCGCCAGACTCAAAGATAACACCCGAAATAGCTACAAAGATATTAGATGTCAAAGATGAAAAAGACCAGAAAGCAATCGTAACAAAGGTAAAAAAAGAGGAGATGTCGGCGAATAAAACGGAGAAGCTTGTAAACACCATTAAGAAATCTACGTCGAGGATAACGTCCGAGATCGCAGATACGATATTAACACTGCAAGATGAGAGGGCACAGGAGGAGGTGACAAG
>CABGHH010000238.1 GCA_902158745.1 Candidatus Methanolliviera sp. GoM_asphalt | reverse complement strand
CTCCACGTCCTCTGTTTCTACCTCATCTATCTCATCGAAGAGGGCAAGTATCGATCTTATCTGTGGCGAAAATTCTTTCACCTCTTCTTCCTTTAGCTCTATCTTGGCAAGTCGGGCGATCTGTTTGAGATTCTCTTCATCCATCATCGAAATCCTCCAAATCAGATAAAAATTCACCGACTCCTTTTCCGGAATCTTTTGCCATCTTTTTCATTATCTTCCAAACGCCACTTCCGTACTGCATTGCCTTCTTCTCCATTCCTGCCAGTTCTTTAGATATCCTCTCTTCGGCAAGCCTTTTAAGGATGTATTTTCTTGTTACCAAATCTGCGTCTCTTTTTATTTTTAAATCCACTGGAATATCGGACGCAACTTTAATCACTCTTCGATCGAGGTAGGGGGTCTCTAAGGTTAAATTTTGGCTCCGTGCAATCGCCTCATCTCTTTTTATATCTTTCGTTATATTCATCACATCTTCTCTCAACGCTTCTTCGAGTTCCCTTTCTCCCATATATTTATATCTGTCGTAACCCCCAAATAACTCGTCCGCACCCTGTCCGGTCAATATCTTTCCAAAACCGCCCTCTTTCGCAGTTTTACACGCGAAGTAAAAGGGAGTTGCAATCGCGACTTGAACGGGATTTTTACTCTTTATTATCCGCATCACCTCCAAAAGCGCGTCTCTTATCTCCCCTCTATCTATCGCTCTTATAAAAGGCTCTTTTAAATTCAATATCTTCGCTACCAGAAACGCGTTCTCAACATCTTTCGAATCTTTCGTACCGACGGTTATCAGCGTTAGATCGTACCCAAAGAAATAAGATATGGAAGCGATGATGGAACTGTCGATACCTCCGGAGAAAGAGATTACAGAATCATCAGTTAACCTCTCCCCGATAGAGTCTTTGATCGCGTGAAAGAGCTTGGAGATTATGATATCTTCTTTTATGAAGTCGCTCATTTTACCAGCACAACACCTTTGCATGGAGAGATGCCTTTATATTATAATCCTAAAGATTCCGATGGTATGGGTAGTGTAAAAGACCTTAAGATAATCGAGAAACCTGAGATAAAAAAGTTGGGCATTGGGAGATTCGTCTTCTCCGATAGATATTCTGTCTTTGATTGGGGCGAGATGCCCGATCTGATCGAGGAAAAAGGAAAGGCTCTCTGTATCATATCGGCTTTTTTCTTCGAAAAATTGGAAGAGAAAGGAATAGCGACACATTATAGAGGTCTTATCGAAGATGATAGATTGTACAGATTGAAGGAGATAGAAGGGGCGGCGAATGAGATGGAGATAGATTTAGTGAGGGTGATAAAGCCAAATTTTTATGGGGGTAAATACGACTACGACGCCTTTCAAAAAGAAGACGGAAATTATTTAATCCCGCTCGAATTCATATACAGAAACGTGATCGTGCCGGAATCTTCTTTTTTAAGGAGGGTCAAGAGCGGTGAGGTAAATATAGCGAAATTCGGATTGGATGATCTTGAGGTCGGAAAAAAATTAAAGAAGCCCATATTCGACGTGAGTACAAAGCTGGAAGAAGAAGACAGATATTTAAACTGGGGTGAGGCGAAAGAGATCTCTGCCCTCGAAGATTCAGAGATGGAGAAAATAAAGAGAATTTTATCTTTTTTGACCGTTCTTATAGATAAAGAGGTATCTAATGTTGGAATAGAAAATATAGATGGAAAGATAGAACTCGCTTTTGATCCACAGAGGGAATTTATGGTCGTGGATACGCTGGGAACGTTGGACGAGTGTAGATTACTTTACAACGGTTTAAATTTGAGCAAAGAGGTTATCAGACAATATTATCTTCCGTCTGAGTGGAAAAAAGAGGTAGATAGAGCCAAAAAAGAGGCAAAAAAAAAAAGAATAGAAGATTGGAAGATCCTATGCAAAAAGACTCCAGAAGGGCTCGGCAAAGAATTTAAAGAGATCATAAGTTCTATGTATCAATCGGTCGCAAATGAAATCATAAAGGAGAATTTTTTTGATGTTCCGCGACTGAACGAGGTTATGAAGAGGTATGAAGAGTATAAGCAAACGTATAATTAGAGGTTTCCATAGATGGAGGGTAGAGTAAATTAATTCAATCTTTAAATGGGTCT
>CABGHH010000237.1 GCA_902158745.1 Candidatus Methanolliviera sp. GoM_asphalt | reverse complement strand
TCTGTCTTCTAAAATTATCTCTATTCCACCTTCTATCCCTTCTATATTCCTCAGACTACCCTTTTTCGGAGGAATTAAGTTATCTAATAGATCATGTTCAACATCAAGATGTGTAACCCTTGCCCGAGAAAAACCTTTTAGATGAATACAGACAAATACATCTTCTAACTCCATTTCTCTTTTATCAGTTAAAAGAAAGACTTCTGAATCCAATCCCAACTTACCCTCAGCAGCCCCTGTCACTTTCTTATCTCCGTCAAACTGTTTGTAAAATTATTAAAGAAGAAAAAGTTTTTCTTTTTGGAATAGTATTAGATCGATGTAATCCCTTAATTTTAGATCAATGCGATCCTCTTTACAAAATATCTTTTGTCAAGCACTCAACGATGATCTCGCTCAGATCCTCAATATCCCTGAGATAAACAAACTCGTTTTTCGCGTGAATGTTGCACTCAGGTCGAATTACCCCAAGACCAAAAGTTTTTGCTCCCCATTCTGAGGCGATGGAAGGAAGATCGCCCGATCCCATCGTGCCGTACTTGCCCGTCTTCCCCGTTACGTCTTTGATCGCCGAAGCCAACTTATCCGTGATAGGGTCTTCGATGAGGTGAGAAGGAATTCGGAGAACATCTGAGATTTCCCATTTCACCTCCTCAACCGATCTTAAAGTATCGATCAATTCCCTTTCTGCATCTTCCATATTCTCTTCCGGAATGAGACGGCGATCTATGGAGATCGAACACTCATCTGGAACGATATTTTCTTTTATTCCTCCTTCAATTACATTTATGTTCAGACGTCCCTCCATCTTCTCTATTCCGGTGGTGGGATCGGCATCGATCTTCGATTTACGGGCAATTACCTTCTTTTTCAACTCTCTGAGAGCATCTAAAATTAAAACGGCATTTTCTATTGCATTTATCCCAAGATGTGACATCGCTGAGTGAACGGATCTTCCCTCTACCTTTACTTTGAGCTGAATTGCTCCAAGTGATACGATACTGACATAACCAGCATCTGAATCGAGATTAAAGATGTATGCGCCATCTAAAGGCTCTAAAAATTGTCTCAAATAATGGAGCTGACTGGCCTGACCTATCTCCTCGTCCGTCGTGATCATCACCGAGAGATCATAATCGCACTCTTTTACCTTTTTAAATGCCAGAAGGAGTGCGAGAATCGCTCCTTTCATATCAGCCGCTCCACGACCGTATAACTTTTCCTCCTCCAATCTCGGTTCGAAGGCAGGCCAATCTCGAGCCGGGACGACATCTATATGTGTGTAGAAGATCAAACGTTTTTCTCCGGGATTTCTTCGGTGGGCCAAGAGATTAACACGGTTTTTTCTACCCTCAGCATATTTTTCTGGGATATAGATCTTCTCGGTCTCACAACCCACGCCTTTGAATACTCCTTCCAGATATCTTATGATCTTCTCGTAATTTTCTCCTGGCGGAACGCTCGTATCGATTCTTATCAGGTCTTCGAGAACCTTTATATGATCGATAATTTCCGATCGCATATCTATCTTTAAGCAGATCTTTTTAAAATAGTTTACTCAAACGTCAAACGATTTCCTGGCATAGTCTCCTCTCGATACCTACGTGTCGTCCTCGTCAAGAACGAGTTTGCAGGTGAAAAGGCATCTCTTGCATGCAGGATTCGGTTCATCACTCGTCGTTTGCCCTGCTGCCGACATGCATAGATACGCGTTGATAGGAAGGCGAAGCTCATATTGATCGATGAGGGTGAGATGCCCTTCGATGATCTTGTACGTCTGAGATTTTTTGATATCGGCGATGTCGTGCCAAAGGTCGTTGGGAAGGTTAAAGAGTATCTAACTAAATTAAAGGATGATGATTCAAGGACTATTGTGCGCCGATGTGGCTGGATATAGATGGATTGTCAAATTGAGTTGGGATGAGAATGCGATTTGAAATAGAGTGTATATTTATCTTCCCTAAAAACTCTTTAAACTTTTAGATTCTTTATGTGTAATTTACATGATTCACAGAGTTCACTCGGCTTCTCCATCGCTTCGAGGAGTGAATTTGAGAAATGCATCACACATCGATTGGGACAGTGGTTTAGACCAAAGACGTGCCCTATCTCGTGGATCGCCTCATTCTCT
>CABGHH010000236.1 GCA_902158745.1 Candidatus Methanolliviera sp. GoM_asphalt | reverse complement strand
ACAGGATGCACATTAAATTAATTGGCGATGTTTGGAAGATCACACGCGAAAAAAATTAAAAAGATTTTTAACATAGAAGATAGGTATCCCTATGTTCATCAACGCAATTTAGGTTTTTGGGAGATCGGCGCTGTGAATCAACGGCATAGAAAGTTATTTTAACGACCCTAATTATTTTGCCATTGCCGGGGTGGCCTAGCTGGTTAGGGCGTCAGACTCATAGGGTGCTTGTGAAATTGTGGAAGAGACGCCTGGGATATCTGAAGGTCGCGGGCTCGAATCCCGCCCCCGGCACTTATATGGGTGACAGATATGGTGATAAAAAGAGAGATGACTAAAAAGTTTATAGAAGAGGCGTTCGGCGGTGAATCTATGGCTCATATGAGATATATACTCTTTGAGGCGGTCGCCGAGAAGGAGGGATTTCCGAATATTGCAAATATGTTTAGAGCAATAGCATTTGCAGAGATAGTCCATGCGAGAAACCATTACAGGTCTCTTGGAGAAATTAAAGGCACCACGGATAATCTACAGATATGCATAGATGGGGAACACTATGAGGTCAATGAGATGTATCCAGCGTTTAACGATGTTGCAAAGATCCAAGACGAAAAGGAAGCGGAGAGGGACACGTACTATGCACTTGAGGCTGAGAAGACTCATGAAATACTATACAAAAAAGCAAAGGAGCTGGCTGAACAGAAAAAAGACATTGATGAGAAGAGTTTTTCGATCTGCCCCATCTGTGGTCATACCGTTGTGAGAGAACCCCCCGAACGCTGTCCAATATGCGGCGCTTCCAACGACAAGTTTTTGATCTTTGAGTAATGGCCAAGCCCATTTTTCTATCTATTGAGTTCTCCTTCCATCTTTTCCCATCATTTGAATTTTTGTATATTGACACATAGCGCCCAATGCTCTGACGGCACTCTCGATGTCCAGATAAGCTGGATATCCATTATTTTCGAGTTCAAAATAGATCTGATCTATACCATCCGAACCCGGACCAAATACCCAGAAGGTTATCGGTTTATTTTCGGGTTTTTTAATTTCGTTCAACGTTTGGAGATAGTACTCTGCAGGGATCATTCCCTGTAAGGTACATAGAAGACAGTCAACATTCTCATCATTCAACATCGCTTCGATCACTTCTCTGTAGGGAGGCATACCCATACCGGCCATCTGGCCTATATCCGATGGGTTTCCTACGAGCGTGGGATGAATCTCATATAACTTTTTATCTGTCTCCGCAGAAAGTTTAGCGAGAACTAATCCAGATTCTATCGCAATATCTGTTGCCATTGCTCCTCCTGCTCCGGTGATGGTAATTATTCCCAATCGATTTCCCTCTGGAAGTGGTTGATAGGAGAATGCCTTTGCGATCTCCAACAATTCTCTAAGAGAATTAGCTTGGATAATACCTGCCTGTTTAAACGCCGATTCGTAAATTTTTTTGTCTCCGGCAATAGAACCCGTGTGTGACATGAGTGCCTTTTTGCTCTCTTTTGTTCTTCCGGGTTTGAAGATCAAGATTGGTTTCTTCTTGGCAACTCTTTTTGCCACATCCAGAAATCTACGTCCATCCCTTATGCCTTCAATCTCCATCGCGATCACCTTTGTCTCCAGATCGCCTGCCAGATATTCTAGGAGATCAATTTCATCAAGATCGCACTTGTTACCAAAGTCACATATCTTACTGATTTTATATCCGAGATCTCCATAGCGCGACGCCGTGGGGCTAATCAAACCTGTTTGAGCGGCAAGAGCTATATTTCCTCTTTTGATCCTACTACTTGTAATATAAGGGATTGTCACAAGGCCATTTGTAGTATTTACGGTGCCGAGGGTGTTTGGTCCAAGAATACGGATTCCCGCCCCTCTAGCGATCTCGACGACTTCATTCTGTAATTCGGCTCCTTCCTCGCCCCTCTCCGCGAAACCATCTGACACGATAATTATGGCCTTTACACCTTTTTCTGCACAATCTTTTACTATTGAGGGGACTTGTCGAGCGGCAGCGATTATGATTGCCAAATCGGCGGTTTCTGGGAGATCCTTAACGGTGGGATAAACCTTTAGACCTCGAACCTCATCGTAAGATGGATTGATCAGATAGATCTTGCCCGACTATTCCCA
>CABGHH010000235.1 GCA_902158745.1 Candidatus Methanolliviera sp. GoM_asphalt | reverse complement strand
GACTTCCGGGCGTGATTGCATCGCTGGTTTTAATATCAGAGATCTCGACGTGGGCGGAGCTGCGTGGTGGCATCTCCAATGCATGTGCCTGCTCATCCGCCATTGCCGGCATTGCCATCGAAACCGCCAAGACGGAGAGTGCCAAGACCAACTCCAAAAATCCCATCATTTTCTTCACTTTTTACCTCCTCTCTTTTGTTTTTGCCAACCAGACGAAATAAACTTTTATTCCTCTGGATCATCACCCATAAAACCGACGATTCCTCTCATCTTCTCTCCACCCTTCTATACAACGTCTATCGTTAGATCTCCAAGTAAACCTCTTCACCATCCACCGAAATACTGTACTTCACCTTGACCGGATCCAAGTCGTAGTTGAGGACGTCGATAGTTATCAATTTCTCACCCGGTATTTTTATGAACACGGCGTGCTCATACCTAAAAACCTCGTCGTACAGCGTTTGATCACTGCTCTTGATCACCACCCTGACCACTCCTCCGATACTACGTAGAAATCCCTCCATCTGACTTCCGGAGATCTCGGCGTGAGCGGAGCTTCGTGGTGGTATCTCCACTATGTGTATTGTCTTCAATGCACGGGCCTGGTCATCCGCCATTGCCGGCATTGCCATCGAAACCGCCAAGACGGAGAGTACCAAGACCAACCCCAAAAATCCCATCATCTTCTTCACTTTTTACCTCCTCTCTTTTGTTTTTGCCAACCAGACGAAATAAACTTTTATTCCTCCTCAGGATACACGTACAATCCCTTGTAATCCGCGTCGTGCCACTTCGAAAGCCACTCCTCGTGGAACTCCTGTGGATCGAGATCCGAGAAGACGTCCGGGTAGAACCACTTTGCCATATAACCGAGTGCTATTGGCCATTTTGGTGATGATGCGAGCTCTCCGAATGCAAACAGATATACCCTCTCATCTTCTACCGCATCCGTTTCATCAAACCCCGGACGATCCATCAACTTATCACGCGCCTTCTTCATCCCATCCACCTTGGGCCTATCGGTGTAACCGTAAGCCTTTGGTCCACTCATCCTCATCACATCTGCAAAGTCCATATAGTCCCTTAAGATCACCTCTGGATTTCTGCCCACCACCGCCTCTGGGCTTATCAGGTAGTAAGGTACGGCCTCCGCAAGTCCGCTCATCTTCAGCTCCGAGCCGCCCTGCTTTCCCTCTCCCTCGGAGAAGATATTTCTTCCACCTGCCATATTGAGGAGTTGCCCCTCAGCCGATTTATCACCACAATAGACGTTGTCCAGCTTAAATTCGAAGTATACCTTCACCTTATCTTCTATGTCCATATCCTCTTCCGCTATTCTCTCCGTGATCTTTCGCGCGTAAGAGGTGGTAAAGTCGATGTACTCTTCGGCCAAATCTTTCTCACCCACGATCATACCCACCATTCTCACGTCTGAGGCGAATGTATCCGGTTTCCAGCAGTTCAACCTAAGTACAGGAATACCGGCGTCCTCCATCTTATTTTCAAGATCCGGATAATACCACAGAGACTCTTCGAGCGAGATCACCACATCCGGATCGAGATCGATGATCTTTTCGTAGCTGGGGGGGCTCGCCATCGGCATGCCGACTGCATCTATGTCCTCAAAGAATGGATACAGTTCGGTGTTCCGTTTCGTCCAGTTGTCGATGCCCACGAGCTTATCCTCTGCTCCCAATGCACATATCACCTCGGTGACACCTGGAGCGATACATACGATACTATCCACGGGATCGGGAAGCTCTACGTACGACCCCCTTGAATCCACGACGGTAATCGTATCCTGGGCATCGACGAAGCCTGGAAAGACGGCAAGCACCAGACATGCAATCAACAAGATACTTGCTAACTTCTTCATTTTATTAAACCTCCTTTCTTTTTTCAATATTATCAATTCAAAAATTTTAATATCGATAAAGTTCTTTTAGTAGTTGGTGTCCCGGTTTGGGTGGAAAACCGGGGCATCCTCCTTAGAGGTATCACTTTTTCCCGCCTAACCGATTATCAGGCGGATGATCTTCCATATCGAGCTTGTGCACACTTCCAGACCAGCTGTAACCCCACAACAGGTACCCACTAACGCTTCCACGAATGTTCCACAGTATGCACCGAGCATCTTGAACGTTTCTCCACACATCATTTGGGTGGC
>CABGHH010000234.1 GCA_902158745.1 Candidatus Methanolliviera sp. GoM_asphalt | reverse complement strand
CCCATATCCTTGGTGCTAACCAGATCGAGAAGAAGAACGTTGCAATTCCACCAAGCAATGCGATGACGATTATCGGCGTGATATACGCTCTTACGGCGGGCAACTGTATCGCGCACAATGCCGCAACTATGAGGTAGTCCGTGCTCGTTCCAGAGATTCTTCTTTGAAGACCTGAATCGACGATCTTCATCGCATTTACCCTTTCTAAGAAATATCTGATTATTGCTCCTATAAAGACCGTGAAAGCAAATGTGAGCCCCCAGAGAATTTCGAGAGAAGGAAATAGATTTGTGATCTTACCGATCAAAAAGACCGTGATCAGATATATTAATCCGATGAGGGAGAGTTGGATCGCGAGAGAATCTATCGCTTCATCCGCAGTGGTCTTATATCCTGCTATCTCCTTTTTTTTAAGAATCCCTGTCCATACATCATCTGGAATGCCATCCAAAGATGATATAAAGGTAGCCTTCCTTTTCCGTATCCCCCAGTGTATCAGAGCCATTCCGACGAAGCATGCCCATAAGAATCCGATACTTCCAAATATTATTCCTATATTTCCCCCCATTGTCAGTCCGTATTGCTCCCACGAGCTTCCAATCGCGTACGCCTGACCAGGACCTGACGCGTATCCTGCCCCCATCAGGACGCCAAAGCTTGGATGTAATCGTTTGAAGAACAGAATCGTGGCTAATAATCCGATCAAAACCTGAATTCCTACAATAAAATTCATATAGATCATCGTGCTCAGCGCCCCTCCTTTAAGATCATCTTTTGAAGGTAGGGGTGAAAAGAGCGCTATTGACGCGAAGGTTATGTTTAGAAGGTGGAAGACATAATCGGGCAGATAAGCGCTGAAATGTATAATCCCTGACCATGAGAGTATGAGTCCAATCATGCCTGCGATGAGCGCGTTTGGCATTAATGTTCTCTGAACGATAGGGACGCGGGATCTAATTATTGATGCAGTCAGCAAAAGTATGCTCAGAATCAGAAAATCCCATATCACGTTCCAGATCACAGGTGATAGCACGTATAACTATAAGTTCTTCTTCTATAATAATCTTTCTATAAATATAAAATTTTTTATCCAATAGTGATATTTTTAGCAGTTTATTTATACATTTGTATTAATAAAAGCACTTTAGGAGAATTTTACCGCAAACTAAATTCAAATATTCTACAGCTGTATCTGATCCTGTACGTCATATCCTAATCTTCCGATGGCATCTGCCCTACACCGTCTGCAGTGCGTCATCTGCTTCAAAACTTCTCCTAATTCCTCTTGCTTCTTCTCCACATCTTCAGGTGTTGGTGGTTCTATGTCTTCAAATTTGTACTGCGGGATGAGTGGTATTAGGTTCTGCATATAGACACCGAGCTCTTTCACGCGTTTAGCGATCTCTATTATGTGTTCATCATTTATTCCGGGAATATATACCGTATTCACCTTGACGATCATCTTATATTCAATCGCCTTCTTTATCCCCTCTAACTGTTTCTCCATAAGCACCCTTGCGCCCTCCTCTCCCTCCAATATCTTTCCATGATAGTTCACGAAAGAATAGATCTTTGCCCCGATCTTTGGATCTACCGAGTTCACCGTGACGGTGAGGTTTCCGACGTTAAGATCATTCAATCTTTCTGCCTTCTCTGGAAGCAATAGGCCGTTCGTGCTGAGGCACTTCATCTGATGTGGGAAATTTTCCTTCATCAGTTCGAGCGTCTCAAACGTCTCCTCATTATAGAGCGGTTCTCCTGGTCCTGCAATCGCGATGACCTTTATGTATGGGAAATCTTTTATTGCCTTTCTCACATAAAATACAGCCTCTTCTGGCTTTAGAACCCTGCTGCAGACGCCAGGTCTGCTCTCGTTCACACAATCGAAATCTCGTATGCAGTAATTGCATTGTATGTTGCATCTGGGAGCGACCGCAAGGTGCATCCTTCCAAATAGATGGCATGCCTGCTCGCTGAAACAGGGATGCTCTTTTATCCTTCGCATCTGGGAGGCGAAGAGGTTGTGGTTGAACGGGATATTCTTCTTTTTTTCTTCCATAATATCACTGATATCTTAAAGTATATTATAAAAATTTTGTTCTTGATATAAATTGGTCGTGTCTGTAATTGCTGAAAAGATTTATCTACTAGAAGGTCATACCACCTTTTGGGGATAGGAGTG
>CABGHH010000233.1 GCA_902158745.1 Candidatus Methanolliviera sp. GoM_asphalt | reverse complement strand
ACATCCATCGGATTTTCGATGCCGTTGTCCGTCTGCCAGGCACCTTTATAGATCAAGTTCCTCGACGCCTCGACCCTCGTCTTCATATCTGCGAGCTCGAATTGTATCCCCTGATTGTGCTCGCTGGCATCGAGCTTGGGGTCTTCGATCAGTTGAGTGCTCGAGATGTCTTATATCTCTTCTTTATCACACGAATTGCAGAGATATCTCCTCAATCTCAAATAGAACTGATCGGAACGGGGGAGATACACATGAGACCCATGGCATATATGAATATTCCGAATAAAACTCTCCTTTTATCTAAAGGCGTCTTATCATCTATTGGGTGAGAAGAGCCGAGCATGGAGAAAAACCATGTGAGAAAACCCCAAAAGATCCATGTTCCACCATCATTTATCTGGAGAAAATAAGTCATAAAGATACCCACCATGATTAGTATGATTGGAACGATCGTGGAGACGAGCTTGTGATATCTTCCGATCATCGCCCTTGCGATGTGTCCCCCATCCAACTGTCCAACGGGAAGGAGGTTGATGAACGTTGCCAACATCCCTACCCATCCGGCGAATGCGACGGGATTGATGATCCCACCGCTGTATGACGTAAAATGACTTATGATCCGGAATAAAGGTGGAATTCCCAGTTCAAAGCCGGCAGATTGAGCTATATCGGGTGGGGGCAGAGATAACCCGATGAAGGCGACGATGATGGAGATTATGAGGCCCACAAAAGGGCCAGCGACTGATATATCGAAGAGAGATCTTCGATCAGGCATGGCGCCCCTCATGCTTATTACCGCACCTAACGTGCCCAATGGTGGTAAAAACGGTATGAAAAATGGCAAAGAGGTGTTCACTTTCTTTCTTCTCGACATCAAATAGTGTCCCATCTCATGCGTTCCAAGAACGCCCATTATCGCGATCGTATAGGGTATCCCCTTGTATATTTCGAGTGGATGCTCAAAGGGGTTTATTCCATAGAGTAAAACGCCCGCGAACATCGTGGTGAATACGGTAGCAATGAAAAGGATGAGGTTTAGACCTTTCTTCTCCTTTTTTTCTCTCATTCTCTTAACGGTCGTCTCAAATTCTCCTAAAGAACGACGTATAGAAATTTCGTACCCTCTCTTTGCAAATTCAAAGAAGAGCTCCCTATATATCTCCTCTATATCCGCCAAAGGCTCGCCGAGGAAGATCACCTCGTCTTCCTTTCTTCTCACCTCATAGACGTTAAAATATTTATAGATGAGATTATAAAGCTCTTCATCCATTTCCATTTGAAAATCTCCGATTTTCAAGTTTGCGAATACAAAGATTCGCAATCATTTAAAACCTCGATATATCCACTTAAGCGTTGGTGGCCAGTTGCATCTAGCTTTATCATCTTCTCATCTTTTATTAATTTTATCTCTTCTCTTCTCATCTCCAGCATAGGAATCTCGGCTATCACCGCTCCTATAGCAACGATAACCTCCGCTTTCTCGTTGACGATACCTTTAGGAGCTACATCGTTCTTTTTTATTTGGAGAATGACATAAGAACCAACCGAGCTGCCCTTCCCCCTTGGAAATATTAGAATTTTATCTTTGATACTCTCGCCTCTTATATCCGAATGCTCATCTATAATTGTTCCGGTCTCTGGATCGACACCTCCTAAAAATGAGATAGGTTTTTTTGAGATTAGAGCTTTACCAACACAGGAACCCCGTGATATGATTTTTCCTCCCATCTTATTTGTTTCTCTTGTAATGTATCTCTTAATAGATCATCTACTACCACCGCTTTAAAATAATTGTTCAATACAGCAATTTACGCATCAATCAATAAATTAAACCTGCCTCCTGAAAACTATAATACCCTCTCTTTGAGATGATGATATGGTCTAACACCTCAATGCCAAGAATCTTACCAGCCTCTGTCAACTGTTCCTGAACTCTCAAATCGCTCTCGCTGGGTTTAAGCTCTCCAGAAGGATGATTATGAGCCAAAATTACAGAAGCCGCTCTGTCGGTAATAACGTCGGCAAAGACCTCCCGTGGATGCACCTGACTCTTATCCAGCAATCCAACGGTAACAATTCTTTTTTCAATGACCTCATTGGCGCCGTTTAATGAGATACAGATAAAATATTCCTGCTTTTTGTCCTCTATATCTCTTAATAGTGGTAACACGTCTTTGGCTCCCTTAATTTTAACAGATTCCTTT
>CABGHH010000232.1 GCA_902158745.1 Candidatus Methanolliviera sp. GoM_asphalt | reverse complement strand
ACTAAAAAGATAGAGGTAGAGGTTAAAACCCCAGAAGAAGCATTAAAAGCGGCCACTCTTGGAGCGGATATAGTAATGCTCGATAATTTTCAACCTGATATGATAAAAAAAGCCGAAGAACTGCTGATAGAGAACAAAATAAGGAAAGAGATAATATTAGAGGCTTCCGGAAATATAACGCCACAAAATTTGTTGGATTATGCAAGATCAGGTGTGGACGTGATCTCGCTCGGTTTTTTGACCCACAGCGTTAAGGGAATAGATTTCTCGCTCGAGATCACGAAAGTTCTTTAGCGGCCTTCAGTTCCAACGCCATCATCATCCAATCAGTCTGCCCATCAATCATCATCGGCCGCACTTTAAGTTTATATATTTGCATCTGATAAAAATTTTTGCTTATCTAAGTACTCCTTATATTCGATGAGTTTGGATAAAACGTGGGCTGCCTGGGTGGTACTTCCATACAACGGAATTCCCCCTTCTTCCAATATTTTATACTCCTCAATCTCGGATTCTCCATATAAGTTTACTCCCACCATCGGTTTCTCATATCTCTCTTTCAGTTCTACGATCTTCTTCACTTGGTCTTTTAACGCACCACCGAGCATTCCTGTCTTTAGGATTGTGGAAAGCATCTCTTTTATATCGCCAACCGAAATTCTGGACATTGCTCTATTTATTCTGGAAGTGATATTGGTTGGAGCCATGAATATTATACCGTCTATTGCCGGAGATTCCAGTAAAATTTTGAGAGATCTTTCATCTATACTTTCATCTCCACCGAGGGCTGCTGCACCAGAAGCGGTAACATCTATCGGATTTCCGTGACTCCAGAAGGGCGGCAGAAATTGATTTAGCTCCTCTATGATATCTTCGGGCAGTTTTATAACGTCTAAACCATTTTTTTCACACTCATCCGCTGCCAAAATCCCAAATCCACCTCCAACGGTGTATATGGCGACTCTTCTGCCTTTTGGAAGAGGGGATTTGGAGAATCCTTTTATCAGGTCTATCATATCTGATTCGTCCGATGCCCTAGCTATCCCACTCTGTCTAAAGATCGCATCATATATCCCGTCTGAACCTGCCATGCTGCCCGTATGAGAGCGTGCAGCCCTGCTCCCCGAGCTCGTGGATCCGCCTTTCAGTACGATGAACGGCTTATTTCTTGTAGCTTCTTTTGAAACGTCTAAAAATTTTCTTCCCCCTCTAACCCCCTCGATGAATGCAAACATGACATCTGTTCCCTCATCTTGGGAAAAATACTCTATGAAATCTTCCATGCGCAGATCCGCCTCGTTTCCACTGCTCACGAATTTGTTAAATCCAACGCCCTTGGCAGAAGCATTCAGCATACTTATTGTGCCCAGTGTCCCACTCTGAGAGACCACAGATACGTTTCCGCGCTTTGGGATTGAAACATTCATCAAAGCGCACAGATTGACATCCATATTTGTTATACCCATACAGTTTGGCCCGACAAATCTGATCTTTCCTCTTCTGGCTACTCTTAAAACCTCTTCCTCCAACCTTTTACCCTCTTCCCCCACCTCTGAAAAATTGGAAGAGAAGATTACGCATGCCCCGACTCCTGCATCTACGCAGTCTTCCATGACCTCTGGAACATTTTTTGCCGGTACAGATATTATCGCGAGATCAACCCCCTTCGGTGTCTCGCTCAATTTATGATATGCAGTTAAACCCATTATATTGTCTTCTCTTGGATGTATTGGATATATCTCACCTTTAAAACCGCCGGCGATCAACGTCAATAGACCCATCGTCCCTATCTTGATCTTATTTGATGCACCAAATATTGCCACATTCTTTGGGTAAAACAGACAATCAAGCTCAGATACTATATCCGACATTTTATCACCTTTTCAATGGTAAGTGACCACATATTAAGATTGTTCCCACCATCTACTCTTAAATTCCAGTCTTTCGAAGGGAGCCAATAAAAAATCTCCGCTTTCTATTCGATCTTTTAATTCTAAAGACGCTTTTCTTGCCCCCAACCTATCCGACGCCCTGTATGTGACGGGAATTTTCATAGCCTCACCCTCACAGATTACATGCAGGTCTCCTATATTACACTTGAACGCATCACAGACCGTCGTGCAGAAACCACAATTCCTGCACCTTTCCTCTTCGAAGATATAATCTTTGAGACATCCTTCCGGGCAGTATTCTTCTACCAGACACTCATCACATCTTTTGCATGAGTCGGGATGATAACTGACCTTTAAATTGTTTTTCCATACCAT
>CABGHH010000231.1 GCA_902158745.1 Candidatus Methanolliviera sp. GoM_asphalt | reverse complement strand
GAAAAAATAAGACCTGCCACCATATTGCTGGTGGAAGATGATCCGGGAGACCAGAAATTGATAAAAGTATCTTTGAAAAACCAGAAGATAGCAAACGAGCTGTACATCGTGGGTAGTGGAGAAGAGGGGATGGAGTTCTTATACCATCGTGGTAATTATAGCGCGGAAACGCCCTTGCCAGACCTGATTTTACTGGATTTGAAAATGCAGGGTATGGGAGGAAAAGAATTCCTGAGACGGATAAAGCAGGACGAGAAAATGAAAAAGATTCCAGTGATTATTTTGACTTCATCGGATTCTGAGAAGGACATCCTCGATAGCTACAATCTGCAAGCGAGTGGATACGTAAAGAAACCAGTAACACTTGGAGATTTCAAGCGAGTTATGAAAGAAATAGGTGCATACTGGTTTATAATATGTAAACTACCTCCGAAGGAGGGATGAAGATAGAAGAGGAGAGATGGGAGACGGGAGAAAGGCAAGGAGGAAAGAAGATGGAGGAAGAGACGAAAAAAACACCGGTAAAAATTCTCGTCTGTGATGACGACCCTGCATTCCGTAAATTAGTGCAAACATATTTACGATCGGCAGACAAGAGTTTCGTATTGGAGGAGGCAGGGCAAAAAGAAGAGATACAGGACGCTCTGGATAAGGGAGGAATTGATCTGGTGCTTATGGACATCCTGATGCCAGAGAAATCAGGCATAGAATGGCTTGATGAGATTGTTGAAAAGCGGATAGCACCTGTGGTCATGGTTACCGGATTTGGAAGTGAAGAGATTGCGGTTCAGTCCCTCCATGAAGGTGCAATAGATTACATTCCGAAGGACCACCTCACAAAGGATAAATTATTGAGCACCATCAAAATAACACTGGAAACATGGAAGCGAAAGCGAGCGGAGGAGGAAAAGAGGAAGCTATCGGGAGAGCTTGAGGCAAAGAACGCCGAATTGAAAAAGGCGATGGGACACATGGCGGATTTAGAGGAGATAACAAGGATGAAAACCGATTTTTTATCCATAACGTCCCACGAATTAAGAACTCCTCTAACACCTATGAAATCTCAATTACAAATGCTACAGGAAGGATACATGGGGAAACTAAACAAGAAACAAGAAAAGAGCATAGAGGTCGTTCTCAGAAATCTAACAAGGTTGGAAAACTTGATTGGGGATATCCTGGACATTTCAAGAATAGAAGCAGGGAGGATTAAGTTGTCTTTTGATTCTATGAATCTCAATGACGCAGTTAAAGAAGCAAT
Organism: Candidatus Methanolliviera sp. GoM_asphalt; assembly: GCA_902158745.1. Taxonomy (GTDB): domain Archaea; phylum Halobacteriota; class Methanoliparia; order Methanoliparales; family Methanoliparaceae; genus Methanolliviera. The sequence goes on along the minus strand of CABGHH010000231.1, from coordinate 1,055 downwards.
AAAAATGCAGGAAGCATTTGCTAAGGGAAAAAATATTGAAATACGTGCAAAGTTAGCTGAGATGCCCAACATAATTGGAGATGCTGAAAGATTAAGACAGGCAATAGGCAATCTATTGAACAATGCGATAAAATTCTCTGAAAAAACAGGCAAAGTGATTATTGAAACTAAACGTTTGGGGAAAAATGTTCAGGTTAGTATAACAGATTATGGTATTGGGATTGCAAAAGCAGATCAAAAGAAATTGTTCAAACCGTTCTCTCAAATTGATTCTTCTATGGGAAGGGAACAGGTTGGAACGGGTTTAGGATTAGCAATCGTGAAACGAATAATTGAAGTGCATGGTGGTCATGTATGGATCGAATCAGAAAAGGGTAAAGGGTGCCGAGTTTGTTTTAAGTTGCCCGGTAATAGAAAGAAGAAAAAATGATCGATGAGCAAGCGGAAGAGACACTACAAAAAGCACACGACGAGCTGAAAATCCGTCTCGAGGAGTGCACCACCGCACTCAGGATTTCGCAAGAGAGTCTGTTTTCCGTTTTCAATCTCTGGAAGGAAGCAAACGAGGATTTGAAGCTGAATATCGCAGGGCGTAAGCGTGTGGAAGAGGAACGCAAAAGCCTCTTGAAAGAGTTTGAAACAAAGAACACCGAATTGAAAAAGGCGATGGAACATATGGCTGATTTAGAGGAGGTAACAAGGATGAAAAACGATTTTTTATCTATTACCTCACACGAGTTAAGAACACCTCTAACACCTATGAAATCTCAATTACAAACGCTACAGGAAGGATACATGGGGAAACTAAACAATAAACAAGAAAAGAGCATAGGGGTCGTTCTCAGAAATCTAACAAGGTTGGAAAACTTGATTGGGGATATTCTGGACATTTCAAGAATAGAAGCAGGGAGAATTAAGTTGTCTTTTAATTCTATGAATCTCAATGACGCAGTTAAAGAAGCAATAAAAATGCAGGAAGCATTTGCTAAGGGAAAAAATATTGAAATACGTGCAAAGTTAGCTGAGATGCCCAACATAATTGGAGATGCTGAAAG
>CABGHH010000230.1 GCA_902158745.1 Candidatus Methanolliviera sp. GoM_asphalt | reverse complement strand
CTTTGGCTTTTTTATTTTTAGCTGATCACGCGGAGCATCTCTCAAAGTTGATAAAACCCGCTCTTGCGGAGGGGAAAGATGTGATAACGGATCGCTGCATAGACAGCAGGTACGCCTATCAGGGCGTTACACTAAAAAAATACTTTCAAGATCCAATAAAATGGCTAAAAAAGATACATGAACCTTTTTCAGTCGTCCCGGATCGAACGATTCTCCTTGTAACCGACGTCGATGTGGCGATTGAGAGAATTTCGAGAAAAGGTAGAAAGAGGATCAAATTGGAGGATAAGGACTTCTTAGAGAAGGTCCAGAGAAACTATCTAGAGCTTGTGGAGGATGAAAGAGAGAGGTTCATTAAGATAGATGCCAACGCAGAGCTGGATTTCGTGGAAAGAACAGTGGAAAGAGAATTGAAGAAAATTTTATCTTAAAGGATGGGCAAGTAAGAAAAATTTGAAAGTCCTCTGTTTCACAGATGTTCATGCGTCGGTTTGATCGCTCTTTTATGCCAAGTTAAAGTTGTCAGGTGGGTAAATTATTTTTTTCAAGTGACTTGCAGTTAAGGACTCTAAGTGAGTATAAATATAAAGGTATGGTAGAGGTTATCCGCCATGTGGGATGAATTGAGCTCTCATAATAGCTGCCAAATATTTAGAGATGCGAGAAGAAATAGATTGGTTATGGCAGGGGAAATACAGTCCTTAGGTGTATATCATCCTCACCACGGTGCACGTTTTGATTATTTCTCCAAATGTGTTCTCATGATAAAAGATTATCCATATATCGAGATAAGAAGGCAGCTAAACAAGCCAGACTTGAGGCGTATAAGGGCGGTAGAATTCTTCACCAACGAGTTGCGTTCCATTCTTTCAGATAAGGATAAATATGCGATCTGTGTTATGCCCAGCCATGAAGAAGGTGCGGCGCCATCGGGTATAAGGACGATAGCGAGACGGCTATGCCGCGACCCGATAATCGACGCAACGAACGTTTTAATAAGGACTGCCAAAATGCAAAAGAAATCTATGGGCGGAAGTCGAGATTTGTCCAGCGAAATAGAATCTCTTGGTGTTACCGATAATAATATAATCAATGAACTCGATGATGTAACAACGAGTGGCACGTCGTTGAATGCAGGAAGAGATGTATTGGAACATGCCGGAGTCGAATTAGTTGCGATGTTCGCACTCGGGCAAACGGAAGGTCATGGAATTCAGAAAGGTCTAGATGGAATGTGGGAAATAAGATAATGGAGATTATATGGATCCTATATCTATATTAGCATTGCAGGAAATTCCCAATGTCGGATCAAAAACCATAGAGAAAGTTCTTTCTTTAAACTCAACATTTGAACCAAGAGGCTCATCGGACTTGATCAAGATGCTTGCAGAGACGAAGAGAAAGTTTGGAAGAATATCTGTGCCTGACGATCATACTGCTAAGATCGCTTGGGATAATGCCCATGAAATATGGAGACGCTCACGACAGTATAATGTTCAGATGATCTTAAAAGAAGATCCAAAGTATCCCAACTGCCTTTTACATATTCCCGATCCACCCGCCTTATTAAATGTTTTAGGGAACATCGATGCCATAAACAAAGATTGTATCGCAATCGTCGGAACGAGAAAACCAACGAAATATGGCATAACTGCGGCGAGAAAGCTTGGCGCACTTTTCGCAAAGGAAGGATATGTCGTGGTTAGTGGTTTGGCAGACGGCATCGATACGGCGGCACATCAAGGAGCATTGGATGCCAACGGTCTAACGGTAGCCGTTTTAGCACACGGATTAGATACCGTGTATCCCAATAAAAACAAAGAACTCGCGGATACCATACTCAGGAACGGTGGTGCACTCGTCTCGGAATATCCATTGGGCATAAAATGAAACGCGGTTATCTTATCGCCCGCGATCGAATTCAAAGTGGTTTGTCGCTGGGTGTGTTCGTCGTCGAAACCGATGTAAGGGGTGGCACTATGCACACCACAAAGTTTTGCATCGAACAGCAGCGAACACTCATCGTTTTGAAACATCCGACAGCCCACGGTAATGATAAATTGATCTCAGAGAAGCAGGCGGATATAGTTTTTGAAAGAGACGAGGATATGGATCTGGCGAAGGTCAAAATTAACCGCATCAAAAAAGAATTATCGATGCCTTAAATAGACTTGTTGCATAATAGTGGGTTATAGCCCATTTCAACTCATTTCTCACACTGGACACGTCGCCAATTAATACTATCACCACCAAAAAGCTATTAATTTGGTACTACAACTATAATCAGACATGATAAGCGTTGATAGAGCTTTAAAGGGTGATAGGCTGAT
>CABGHH010000229.1 GCA_902158745.1 Candidatus Methanolliviera sp. GoM_asphalt | reverse complement strand
TTTATCCAACGGAGCAGCCTCCGCAATCTTCTCGGCAAGATACTCGGATTCTCGAAGAAGATGCGCCCAACATCGCTGTATACGGTTTGTGAACTTGGCATACGGTTTCCAGCCATCGCATACGATTATTCCCGTGAACCGTCTTGTCAGAACTTCCATAAGCACTTTCATGCCTCGACTCTTCCGTATCACGACAAAGGTCTCTGCCGGCGTGGTGAATGCCCAGATCCAGTACTTCTTTCCTTGAACCCTGATTGAGGTTTCATCCACATACAGTACCTCAGCACCGCGGATTCTGTCCAGAATTTCTTCATATTCCGATCGAACCGCATCGGAGGCACGACGTGTGAGATCAAGTATCGTAGCAGGACTTATATCCAATCCGTATTGCCGCTTCAAAACATTCTGGATCTTACGGTGTGGCAACCGCTCCTCGTATTTCAGCACTGCCGCTTGTGCTATCGTGTTATTACCGAATATGCCTTCTTTTGGGCAGTCGGGATTGGTTGCAACGACCTCTCTCTGACATCCCGGGCAAGTATAATGTGCAATTTTGTATTCGGTGATGATAACTGGTTGTGGTTCTGGAATCTCCTCGATAATCTTTGATTCCACGCTGACCGGATCACCAAGCTCGGCATCGCAGTACGGGCATCGACCCATCCGGACCTCTACCTGCCTATCTGGTTCTGCCCGTTGTCTCGTCACCCCTTTGTGCCCTTTCTTCTGACCTGGCTTCTCTCCCCCGCTTTTCTTCTGATTCCTTCTGCTATTGCCACCGCGTCTCATGCTTGGCGGGGTATGCGGGTTCTCGTATCTAGCCAGGTGGGCCTCGAGTTCCTCTATGCGTGCCTTAAGCAGCTCATTCTCACGTTTGAGTTGTCTGATAGTCTCGTCTTTGTCCATCCTCCTCTAGATAGGGTATTGCTCTCATAATATAGTAGTTTTTCGGTTTTAACCGGATTTTAGATGGATGTTGAGGTGGGAAGGATGAAATGGTTGTAGATGGAGCTAAACACATACACTTTTTTAAATATGGTAAAAAACCGTATGAATGTGACATTATTTCTCTTGAAAAAGACCATTTAGTGTTACGTATTTCTGATTTTCCAACAGAAAATAAGACTATAGAAAAAGGTGATATTGTTATTAATCTGCGTTTTATAATAGAACGACAAAAAGAGGCACTTGAAAAGTTAAAAAACCCAGAATATGAGAAACAACGCAATATTATTTTTGGGAATACATCAATGTCTGGAGGGGTTTCTGTTGAATGTGTTTTTAAAAAGGAGAATCTAAACGACGAACAAAAAGAAGCAATTGAGCATGCGGTTGGCGTTAAGGACATATATTTGATATGGGGGCCTCCTGGAACGGGTAAAACTACAGTTGCCCCTGAGATAACAGGGAATTATATCCGTATGCAAAAGGAAAAAGGAAATGGTAAACCCAAAATACTTGTGTGCAGCTACACTAATGCTGCCGTTGATAACATCGCAAAAACATTATTTGACGATTTTAAATTAATGATTGTCCGGTTTGGAAAATCAACAACATTGAAGGGTAAATATAAGGAAATATGTTTGGAGAATATACTCAAAAAGGAAAAGGAAAAAATAGGCGGAGAATTAATGAAAAAGGAGGAAGAGTTTAAAGATAATAAAAGAAAACTTGAACTCGAAGAGAAGAAATATGCTAAACCGATTGATAATATAAATGTTGAGAAGGAAGAATTAAAGAGTAGAATAGATAAAATTGATAGAAATATAACCTCTCTAAAAAAACAAAAACAAAAAAGAGAGCAGCAACTTATCATGAATTATTTTAAAAAGAAGAGAAACGAGATTAATAATAGAATAGCTCAAAATAGCACAAAATGCGAGAAACTTAAAGAAAATGGATTATTAGTTATAGAGCAGATAGACAAAACAAAATCTGAAATAACTCAGATAAATAAGAAAATAATTGATATAAGGGAGAATATAAACTCTTTGAAAAAAGAGGAAATAGAAAATGAAGAAACAATAAAAATTGTTGAACTATACCTTGAAATGACAAATAAGAACCTAATATCTGCATTCTTTACAAAAAACATATTTAAATTTACAAATCCAATATATAATAGATACAAAAGGGAAATAAAAAAATTAAAAATTGAAAATATGAATTTCAGAGAGATAGAATCTTTATATTCTGAACTAATCGAAGATAATGAGGTAACAAAAGCTGCAATAACTGAGAAAAGGAATGAGTCAAAAGTAACAAAAGAGAAACATGAAAAGAAAAAGGATGAATTTGAGAATTTGAAAGCAAAGTGTGCATCTTTGAAAAAAGAAATTTTGGA
>CABGHH010000228.1 GCA_902158745.1 Candidatus Methanolliviera sp. GoM_asphalt | reverse complement strand
AGATGATCGGTATATCTATACTCTCTGCCAACGTACTAAAATGTTTTATCAGTCCTGCATCCGTCGGCTTGTTATAGTATGGCGTTATGACCAATACCCCATCCGCTCCCGCATCTTCGGCATATTTTGAAAGTTCTAATGCCTCTTTTGTGCTATTAGATCCAGAACCAGCCAAAACTGGGACATTTGCAGTATCTACGGCAATATCTACAACTTTTTTATGCTCTTCATGCGACATCGTCGCTGATTCGCCTGTTGTCCCACAGGGGACTATTCCGTGGACTCCGTTCTCCTCCAAAAATTCGATATTTTCCTTAAGCCCCTCGCTATCTACCTCATCCTCTTTTGTGCACGGCGTTATAATTGCTGGAATAACACCCTCAAATATCACTTATCTCCACTCCCTCTTTAGAGCGTCTTGAATATCGAACCTTTCGGGTAACATATCCCGCAACAGTATTTCTAATCTTCTTGCTCTCTATATTCGTCAGTTCTTCGACCTTCTTTTTGTTCTGCTCGTATTCCACCGTGAATTCACTCGGATATCTTTCGAGGAGCTTCTTCGCCAAGACCTTCACCATCGTCGTTTTAACCGTCATATCTTTGATCCCTCGGAGGTCTTAATATTTAAAATTGTCTAAAATTTTTCGCACCTTCTCTACAACCTCATCAGAAGATCCTCCAAAGATCCTGATCATCGGCTCTTTTCCGATTCCCCCTCGATCAAATATTATCTCCGGAACTTTTCCAAATTTTTCAAAGTTTTTGATACTCTCAGATATCCCCCACTCCATCGTTTTTGCCCCTTTAGGCTCCTCTTTCCTATTGAAGTATGAGATTGAAGAAGAAAGCTCTTTACAGATATCCAATATCTCTTCTGAAAATTTTATGTTCATTGCACTTCTGATCCCATCGTCATATATCATTGCCGTCAATATCATCCTCGCCACGTGTTCGCTCGCTCCAAAGCTCACGCATCCTGCCCTAACCTTCTTTTCATTCACTTTCGTTATTCTCCCTTCCACTGCTGCTATGTCTTTCAGATCCTTTGGATGATGTATCGCCATTCCAAGATTGCTTCCGACCTCAGGAATGATCTTACCGATATTTTTAAGCTTTAAAATTTCTTCCACGGATCTCTTCAGATTATTCATTACATAATACCTGTCACAATCATCCAAGAGCCACGCGGTCTGATTTACACAGCCTGTATTATCCCCCGTTCTTCTATACATCTCTATTGACCTTTCTAAGAGTCTCTTCGATACAATCGCAGATTTTAACGGAGAATATCCCATTGCTATTAGACACGTTAAAGAAGAAGAATATGTGCATCCTGAGCCGTGAGTTCCCCCACTTATCAATTTGCCATCTATTTTAACGGTGTGTGAAAATGTTCCATTTTCACGGCACAAAATCGAAGATTTTGTCGCATCTCCATCGTAAAATATGTCTCTCCCCTTCAGATGCCCGCCCGTGACGATTGTCACCTCTGTCCCAAGGTCATAAATTTTTTTTGCCGCGATCTCGGCGTCTCTCTCGTCTTTAATTCTCATTCCACTAATTTTCTCGGCTTCTTCTACATTTGGAGTTACAATAGAGGATATCGGTATCAATTTTTCCTTCAAGACCTCTATGGCTTCCTTCTTGATCAGATCCCCCCCTGCTTCTGCCGACATTACCGGATCGACGATTATTGGAACTTTTATTTTTACATCAGACAAAAAATCTGCGACCGAGCTTATTATCTCAGGGGAATAGAGCATCCCTATCTTTACCCCGCATATATTATCGTCTGAGAATACCGCTTTTAACTGCTCCATCACGAACTCCTCGGAAGATGGATATATCCCAAAAACCCCCTTCGAGTTCTGTGCGGTCAGCGCGGTTATGACGGACGCGGAAGAGAAGTTGAAGGACGAGAACGTCTTTATATCCGCCTGAATTCCTGCTCCCCCGCTTGAATCCGAGCCACCTATGGTCAAACAGGCTCTGTCCCTGTTCTTGAATAGATCAAATGTCATAATGAAAAACGGTTTTTTATAGTATAAATCAAAACCCCTCAATTAAGAGTGGAATCCCCATAATAAATTTTTTGTGCAATGTGGTGATTATCTCATCCTTGAATACTCAAAGATTAGGTTTTATCTTGGAGTGGTGAAATCAAAAAGGGGAGAGGAGTTGGAGACGCTCTCTGTGAACGCGGTCGTGGTAAATTTTGATAATGAGAAGATCAAATTTTTTTGTTCAGGGAAGAACACCAAAAGATGTGTGGTATCGTGGTTTGAAACTCATAATGAGCCGAGGCGCGCACGTGTTGGACGAGCGAGGGAGTAATACAAAGGAGATTC
>CABGHH010000227.1 GCA_902158745.1 Candidatus Methanolliviera sp. GoM_asphalt | reverse complement strand
GAATAAATTGGAGGAAGCGGTTAGAAAACTTGAAGAGAAGAAAGAAGACCTTGATAAATACGAAGAAATAGGATATAATGCGATTGATAAGAAATTGGAGAATGACTTGGGTTTAATGACGGCAGAAATTAATAGGGAGGCTGAAAAATACAAAGAGTCCGGCGTCAAAGAGGAGACTGGTTTAAAGCACTTCCAGGTTGTAGCCTCCGAATATATGGCAAAGAAGGCTGAAAAAGCCGGTTGCGATGGGGTGATCGCGATGGGGCATGAGGCAGGAGGACATATTGCGTATTCGGACGTCAATACGATCGTCTTAACTCCTGAGGTCGTAGATGCCGTCAAGATACCGGTGGTCGCAACTGGCGGAATCTGTGATGGAAGAGGAGTGGCGGCCGCTTTACTGTTGGGCGCCGTGGGCGCCCAGATAGGTACCAGGTTCATCGTGACGAGGGAATGTGATTTTAATGATGGATACAAAAATAAGATCTTGGAATCGAAGGATACCGATACCGTTGCCACTGGAGGTGCTGTTGGACCTATAAGGCTTATTAAGAATCCTTATAGTGAAAAAGACCAGATAAACGAGGCAAAAGCGATAGTTGAAGGTACAGAAAAGGGATGGAGTGTAGAGAAATCTAGAAGAACGATGTTGGATCCAGCCAACTTCGATTTTGAAGCTGCCGATGCGTATGGCTTTGCGGAGGATGTGGGAGATGTTGAAGGTGGTCCTTTATTTGCAGGTGAAGTTGCCGGGAGGATACACGATATTCCAACGGTAAAAGAACTGATTGAGAGGATAATGGAGGAGGCTGAGGATGTTATAAAGAATTTGCCGGGTAGAGTTATAGCTTAATCTAATCTGAATGGATGAATCATCCAAGATAAAAATAAAACGAGAGTGAAGAAAAATAAATTTGAAGAAGGATTTATGTTTGATGGTGGTTCATCGTTATCAAATTGAAGCCTTACTTAAGGTATATATCATAAATCTTTCTTCTTTTTTGTGGTTTTTACACTTTCCGTCTCATATACACTTAATACGATCTGCCCATTCCCATGACATTTTGACCCAGCATGGCGAGTGTCATCTCCTGCGTCACCGGTGCCAGTCTCCAGAGGTTCATCTCCCTCCACCAGCGTTCAACGTCGTATTCGACGGCATATCCGTACCCACCAAACGTCTGCATGGCGTGATAGACCGCATACTCTCCCGCCTCGACGGCCATCAACTTGGCCATACATGTCTCAGCCATACATTCTTCGTCCTTATCCATGAGCAGGGCTGCTTTATACACCATCAGCTTGGCGGTCTCGAGCTTTGCCTTTGCGGTGGCCAATGGAAACTGTATCGCCTGGTGTCTGCTTATGGGCATGCCAAAGACCTCTCTCTCCTTTGCATACTCCACAGCTTTCTCCAACGCCAGAGATCCGCATCCTATGACGCCCGCGGAGGTACCCACCCTCTCTGGGTTGAGCACATCGAAGAGAGGAAACAACCCCATATCTACCTCGCCGAGGACATTCTCCTCAGGTACCCTCAAGTTGTCTATGAATATCTCGCAACTGTTGACACAGTGTAACCCGTGTTTCTCTATGGGCACGACCTCGACGGTGGGATCTGGGAGATCTACGAGAAATAATGTAATTCCCATGATCTTCCTGGGCGCTTTATCCAGCGGTGTCGTCCTCGTTATGAGGAGCATCCCATCTGCACGATCCGCATTCGTTATGAAGATCTTCTTACCGTTTATGACGTATTCATCTCCATCCCTGACCGCCATCGTACTCGTGTTTATCGTGTTTGACCCCGCATCTGGTTCGGTAAGTCCCATACAGAACTCCAATTCTCCTTTCGCCATTTTTGGCAGATATTTCTCTTTTTGCGCCTCATTGCCATGCTTGCTTATCGGTACAGCGCCAAATATCTGGGTCGGGCCTATCGTCCATATCCCGGATATACCGGCTCCGCCGGCGGCCAATGCGTCGGTGGTTATGCACATCTCCAGCATACCAAGTCCTTCTCCGCCGTACTCTTCCGGGATCACCATACCCATATACCCCTCCTTCGCGACGGCCTTCTTGAATTCCTCGGGAAATTTATGCTCTTGATCCATCTCCCTCCAATACTCGGGAGGAAAATCCTTGACGATCTCCCTGACGGATTGTGCAATCAACTTCTGCTCTTCACTCAAGTTAAAGTCCATCTTATTACACCCTTCCGTTTCATTATCATCTATAATATTTAAAAATTTCCGTCCGGGAGAGGAAGGGTGTTCTTTTAAAAAGAATAAATATTCAATCTATTCTTTCCTAAAAACATTCTCCTTTGATTGTGGTCGAAATGTCTTTCATCTCATAAACAC
>CABGHH010000226.1 GCA_902158745.1 Candidatus Methanolliviera sp. GoM_asphalt | reverse complement strand
TCTATATTCATCTCCTCGACATTGATCGGAATCTTCCCAAAAGATTGAACCGCATCTGTGTGAAACGGAATTTTTGCATCAGACGCGATCTTTCCGATCTCTCTAATATCTTGAATAGTACCTATCTCGTTGTTCGCGTGCATCACCGTTATTAAAATAGTATCTTTCGTAATATTATTCTCCAGATCAGATAGATCTATCATTCCGTATCCATCGACGCTCATACGAATGATCTCAAATCCCTCTCTTTCTAGATATCTGCATGGCTCAAGAACCGCGGAATGCTCGATACAACTCGTTATTATCCTCCCTTTTCCCTTCTTTCTCGCCGTCCCAAGGATTGCCAGATTATCGGATTCCGTTCCGCCGCTCGTAAAGAATATCTCTTTCTCCTCTGCACCGATCAGAGATGAGACATCTCTTCGAGCACCTTCCACCGCATCCCTTGCCTCCCTCCCGTGTGCGTGCAACGAAGAGGCATTCCCATATCTCTCACAGAAGTATGGAAGCATCGCCTGCAATACCTCTGGATCAACCGGAGTCGTCGCGGCATGATCCATGTATATCCGTCTCTTACTCTTCTGCATCTTAACCCTTCCTTATTGAGAGCATTCTTTCTATGGGAATCATTGCTTTCTCTGCAGTCTCTTTGGAAACTTTAACATGAATTTTCTCAACCTCCAATGCCCTTTCAATCTTCCTGAGCGTGTGTGTCTTCATCTGGGGGCAGACCGCGCTTTTTGAGACAGGATAAAATTTTTTCCCAGGAACGTCTTTCCTAAGCCTGTGTATCAATCCAATCTCCGTCGCGATCAAAAACTCCTTTTTTTCAGATTCCTTACAATATTTGATCATTCCACTCGTAGATGCGATTGCATCTGCTTTTTTTAGAATCTCCTCGGTGCATTCCGGATGTGCCACAATCTCCACGCCGGGATGCCTCGCCTTCGCATCCAGTAGATCCTCGGCCGTGATCTGATGGTGCGTCGGGCAGAGCCCATATTCAGGAACCGGTATCACCCTCTTTGAAGTTTGGCTCTCGACGTATCGCGCCAGATTGATATCCGGACCGAAGATGACCGTATCGGAGTTCATAGATTCGACGATATGGCTTGCGTTCGCGGACGTGCATATACAATCCGCATAAACCTTATGCTCTGCAAGCGTGTTTATATAGAGCACCACCTCTGCATCGGGATATCTCTTCTTTGCCTTAAGCATATCTTCTGTCTTCAACATCTGTGCCATTGGGCAGATCGCAATATCCGGAATAAGAACTTTTTTGTCTGGATTCAATATGGCGGCGGTCTCCGCCATAAAATCTACACCGCAGAAGACGATGATCTCCGCATCCGTCTTTGATGCCTTCTCTGCCAGTTCCAACGAGTCCCCCACAAAATCCGCCACGTCCTGAATCTCCGGCCTGCTGTAGTTGTGCGCCAGAATGATCGCGTTCTTCTTATCTTTTAACTTTTCTATCATCTTTCATCCAAGCCATCTAATGTTTTTTAACGATCTTTACGTAAGACGGCTTTCTCTTGATATATAACTAAATATAAATCTACGCCCAAATTCATCGATCTGATCGAGAATCGAGATAGCATCGACTTGAATTTATATATAAAACTTTTATATACCATCTCACATCTGTATATGAGAGAAGAGAATGAGGAGACCCATGAAGAAGACGATCGTAGAAAAATTACCGATACTTGCGATACTCTGCACCTTCCTCTTAATCCAGATTCTCTCAATCTTGATGATTCCCGCCTTTCAGGAAACTGGTATCAGAGCATTTGAAGATCCGGAATCTTTTTATAATCCAATCTATTTTATCGTCATGATAATTGCATTTACGCTTTTGATACTACTTTTGGCAAAGTACAAGGTAAATATTCTAATACGGATAATAATCGTTTTTGCAGTCTTCTCTACCCTTGTTCTCGGTTTTAGCGCTTTTGCCCCGGAGATTCCAAAGATTTCTTCCATAATACCTTCCACGGCATTCTCCATAATTCCCTCCGCTCTTTTGATCTTTGCCCTCCTTAAATATCCAAGATGGTATATCGTGGACGCCGTTGGGATCATCCTTGCCACAACCGTTAGCACAATCTTTGGCATATCACTCGGAATAATTCCGGTGATGATACTCCTCTCTCTACTCGCAATATACGATTTCATCTCTGTATATAAGACAAAACACATGTTAACACTCGCAGATGACGTGATAGATTTAAAACTCCCTGTGCTATTAGTAATCCCAAAAAAGAGGGTTTTTTCACTCGAAGAACTTGATCAAGTTCGGAGCGAAGGAGGGAAAGAGAGGGACGCATACATCGTGGGACTTGGGGACATGATTATACCTACCATACTCGTCGTCTCCTCTCACA
>CABGHH010000225.1 GCA_902158745.1 Candidatus Methanolliviera sp. GoM_asphalt | reverse complement strand
GAATGCTTATGATCTGAGATATATCCTGCCAGAAGCCGATAGGATAGAATTTTCTAAAGATGTTCCGGCATGCGAGCTCTTAAAGAACGTTAGAAGAGAAGAAGCAGAAAGAGAGGTTCTAAATTTAGAAAAATCGGCAGAATATGTATTTAAATTGAAAGAACTGAAGATAGGTGGTTCTTCAAGGATGAAAGTGCTCGCAGAGATCGTAGGTGCAGATAAATATGAGCGGGAAGACCTTTCAATAAAGATAAGAGATTATCTAAGAGAAGGAGCGGATATGATAGATCTGGGGATCTCGATGGATGCAGACGTGGATGATGTCGAGAGAAGTATTGATGTCGCATTGGGATTTGATCTGCCGTTCTCAATCGATACCTCGGTTCCAGAATTTCTTCTATCCGGATGCGGTAGAGCAGATATGCTTTTGAGCGCAAATAAGGAGATATTGGATGGTATCGGAGAAGAGATTGCAGAAACAGATTCAGCCGTTACCATTATAGCGGAAGAAGATTCCGGTTTAGACGAAAATTTGAATCTTGCAAGAGAACTTGAAATAAAGAAGATCGTCGCGGATCCGATCTTGAACCACATAGGAGAGGGGCTCGTCGCGTCATTGGAGAGATATAAAAAAATAAGGGAAAAATTTAAAGATATTCCTCTATTTTTCGGCATTGGAAATGTCTCAGAGCTGATAGATGCAGACTCTGTCGGAGTAAATGCTATCTTGGCAGGTCTGGCATCCGAACTAAATGCAGATATACTATTCACACCAGAATACAGCCAGAAATGTTTTGGTAGTATATATGAACTTAGAAGAGCTTCTGAGATGATGTTTCTCTCCGAGAATAGAGGAATGCCACCAAAAGATCTGGGAATAGATCTCCTCTTATTTAAAGAGAAGAGAAAAAGGATGGATTTTTTTCAGACGACCAAGATCGTTGCGGCAAAAGAGAAGAAGGAATGGAAGATCGATCCACTTGGGGGGTTCTTGATAAACGTGAAGGATGGATGGATTTACGCGATACATAGGCGATGCACGATTCTTGGGAAGGGTGCGAAAGAGATAATGGATACGATCATCGAGAAAGATTTGGCGAGTTCAAAGGAACATATCGCATATTTAGGAAGGGAACTTATGAAAGCAGAGATCTGTATGAAATTGGGAAGAAGTTATCTTCAGGACGAGGAATTTGAGTATGTTTATCCGTTTGAAGGTGAAGATAAATAAAAAAGGGAACGAAGATGAAAGATATATTGAGAGGCAGGTTGAAAGAGGAGGAAGACGAGTTATTTAAGCAATATACGGTCTCCTTGGATGTGGATAGATGGCTCTTTACTGCCGACATCTATGTTGATCTTGCCCACGTGATAATGCTCGATGAATGCGGGATAATTGGAAAGGAGGACGCAAAAAAGATATTGAGCGGTCTTCTTGAGATAGAGAGAGATGGGATAAAGAAGGAAGAATTGGAGATATACGAGGATATTCACGTTGCGATCGAGAGCAGATTGAAGGAGAAGATAGGAGATGTGGGTGGAAAGATGCACACGGCAAGATCGAGAAACGACGAGGTCGCAACGTGTTTGAGATTTAAATTGAGAGATGAATTACTGGAGACAATGAACTTACTCATCGAATTAAGGAGAGAGATGATAAGGCTCTCTGAAAGAAATTTTGGCGTAATCATGCCGGGATACACGCATCTACAGCACGCCCAGCCTGTACTTCTATCCTACCACATCATGGCGCACCACGATGCGTTCAAAAGGGATTTTGATAGGCTTTTAGATTCCTATAAGCGGATAAACGTATCTCCTCTCGGTTCTGCGGCATTTGCAGGCACCGGTTTCAAGATTGACCGTAAAAGAACCGCTTACTTGCTCGGATTTGATGATCTGATAGAGAATTCGATGGACGCTGTGAGTGCCAGGGATTTCATCTTAGAGGCGATCTCGAATCTTTCGATACTGATGATAGACGTAAGCAGAATGGCAGAAGAGCTGATATTGTGGAGTACATCGGAATTTAATTTCATCGAGATAAAGGATTCTTTCGCATCCACAAGTTCGATAATGCCGCAGAAGAAGAATCCGGATGCTCTTGAGCTGATGAGGGCAAGGTCAGGAAGTTTGATCGGTTATCTGACTGCCGCATCTTCGATCTGTAAATCTCTTCCCTTCTCCTATAATTTGGACAATCAGGAGGTTTCAACACATATTTATAGATCTGTGGAGATTGTGGAGATGACTTTAAATCTCTTAAATAGGATTTTGAATACATTAAAGGTAAACGAGAGAGAGATGGAGAAGAGGGCAAAAGAAGGCTTTACGGTGGCTACAGAACTTGCAGACACGATAGTTCGAGAAACAAGAATACCTTTCAGAACTGCTCATTC
>CABGHH010000224.1 GCA_902158745.1 Candidatus Methanolliviera sp. GoM_asphalt | reverse complement strand
AATATTTAAGTACACTCCTATCCCTAAAAGGTGGTATGACCTTCTGGTAGATAAATCTTTTCAGTACTCAGAGGACACGACCTAATTATAGAGAGCTTTGCAAAACCTCCCAGAATAATTATATATAAATACAGTTAGAGCTTATATAATTCTATGTATGAAACATTCTTTGATTTTGATTCAAATGAGCGATACAAATACATAAGCAAACTAGGTGACAGATTGAACCGTGTAAAAGAGATGATAGATTGGAAGAGTTTCAGATCGATACTATCCAATCTATACAATAATCACACTGATAGAGGTGGTCGTTCAAACATAGATGAAATTATAATGCTAAAGGTTCTTGTTCTACAGAACTGGTACAATCTTTCGGATCAGGAGATGGAATTTCAACTCGCAGACAGAATATCTTTTCATCACTTTATAAGTAGTTCAGAGATTCCAGATTTTTCAACGATATGGAGATTTAGAGAGAGATTAAATAAAAGTGGAGTGTGGAAAGCTGTATGGAATAAATTGCAAAATCAATTGGACAATAAAAACCTTAAAATCAAAAGAGGACATATTCAGGATGCCACCTTTATTGAATCAGATTTGGGAAAGAAGAGGTACTCCAAAGAGAAGAAGGCAATGAAAGAAGGAAAGCTTGTAAAATATAGCGAAAAACAGCTGAATCATATAGATGCAGATTCCTCTTTTTCTATAAAATCTGGACAGGTACACCATGGATACAAGTTAAGCGTAAAACTGGATGTAGATCATGAGCTCATCAGAGAGTTTGAGACCGTTACGGCAAGCAGACATGATTCTACGCTAGAACAGATAAAGGAAGGAGATATTGCAGCATACAGGGATAAGGGATACTTCGGAACATCTATTCCGAAAGATGTAACAAATTTTACGATGGATAGAGCAGTACGGGGCAGACCACTAACTAAAGATCAAAAAGAGCGGAATAGAAAGATATCATCGGTAAGAGCTCCTGGAGAAAGGCCTTTTTCTGTCATAAAAACGGTGTTTATAGTAAAAGACTTATATACATTCCACTTATTTTAACCTATGAAAGGGGATGGGATAGATCTTTTTGATGAGAGGTTAAAGAGAGAAAAAGATCCAAAAGTTCGGGATAGGATAAGGATGATAATTCTCCTCGAAGAAGGATACAAACAGAGAGAAGTGGTGCTCAAAGACGAAGTCTTTGGCATGCCACGAATCTCCGATTCGTCAGCACAAGGATAATGAGAACGACAGAGAGAACGGTATATACGTGGAAGAAGAGGTATGAAAGAGAAGGGTTTGAAGGATTAAAAACGAGAAAGAAGACAGGAAGAAATAGAAGACTTTCAGATGATGATCTTAAAGATCTAAAAAGACGGTTGAAGGAGCGAGATTATTGGACAACGAGAGAAGTGAGGAATCTAATAGAGGATGCTTTCGATGTAGAATTCACATTGAGGCACGTTTCGAGGATACTGAGGAAGATTGGGATGAATTATCAGAAACCGTATGTGAACGATCTGAAGAGACCAGGAGATGCCGAGAATATTTTAAAAAAAGACTGAATGGAGCTGGAATATCAAAAAATGTAGTTATAGGATTCTTCGATGAATCTTCTCATCATACCAACGTCAATACCTCAAGATTATGGTCATTTGGCAAGTTGCGAATAAAGAAGAATACGGCAAAGAAGGAGAGAGTAAATTCATTCGGATTTTATGCTTTGAATGGAGATAAGCGTTTATTCTACAAAAGATTCGTCCAAGAAAGAAGATGTTATCGAGTTTCTTGAAGAGATGAGAGATAAGAACAGGGGAAAGAGGATCGCGATCATACTTAACAACTTCAGCTCTCACAGGAGCTGGAAAACGAAGAAGGCTGCTTCTGATCTTGGTATCGTACTCGTTTTCCTGCCACCTTATTCTCCTGATCTAAATCCGATAGAGTTCATCTGGAAGAGCATAAAGAGGGAATTGTCATCGATCTTTTTGATGTGCAAGGAAGAGGTCAAACGAGTTGTCGAAGTGTTATTCTATGAATTCTCCTCCTCATTGAGTTTTGCTGATAGATGGATGGAGAAATTCTTGACACCTATGGGGATTGTGTTGCGATGATGAGAAATTATTTTTGTCGAAGACTATAAATAAGATTTGGAGTAATGCGGAAAGCGAATATTAAGAACTTTAACTAATAGATAGTAGACATTTTGCGTAATTACAGAAGACCCATACTCATGACTGATCTAACTCTCATTTACTCAGGCAACAAATCCATTCAAGTCAAATCCTGAAGATATCATCGCCCTGAAATTGATCAACCCGGAGACGATCGACGTCATATCGTCGTATCTCTTGAGCCTATTCCTGAATATACTCCCCATGATCTTGAACTTCTTCATTCTTCCGATCGCGTGTTCTACGA
>CABGHH010000223.1 GCA_902158745.1 Candidatus Methanolliviera sp. GoM_asphalt | reverse complement strand
AATTGCCCAGATTCGAGAGACCTTCAGTAACTCCTAAGGAAGATGTTGGATAGATTTAAGATGATGTACGGAACTCAAGAGAAAAATGATTAAAAAAAGGTGTTTAATATGCTAAAGATAGGGACAGTTGGTCCAACCTTCCCTCCTTTTGAGGGTATAGCGAAAACGGCAAAAAATATTGAGGAGAAGGGATACGCTTCTATATGGTTTCCTGATCACCTGATGGGATGGTGGCCACAGTCTATCTGGACGCCCGAGATCGTTGGCGGGTTTGCCACATACAGCCCACATACATTCTTTGAAACGACACTCTCGATCGCGGCTGCCGCATCTGCAAGCAGAAGCCTAATCATCGGATCCGGAGTGACAGAACCGATCAGGCATCATCCCGCGATGATCGCCCAGAGTTATGCCACACTGGAACACATAACAAAAGGAAGGTGCATTCTCGGTATCGGGGCGGGAGAGAGAGAAAATGTCGAGCCGTACGGTTTGAGATATGAGAAGATCGTGAGCAGATTAGAGGAGTCACTGCAGATAATCAGACTCTGCTGGAATTCAGAGAGGGATGAACTTTTAAACTTTGATGGAGAGTTTTGGAAGCTAAAAGATGCTGTATTTGAGTTGCCTCCGCTAAAAGAGAGGCCGCCGATCTGGATCGGAGGCGTTAAAGAACGAATGTGCAGACTCGTTGGAAGATACGGAGATGGCTGGCTTCCGTTCTCGGTCGATCTAAAGACGTATGAAAATAGATTGCAACTGATAGAAGAAGAGGCAAAAAAAGCGGGCAGGGATTTTGATAAGATCACTAAAGGACTCTTTACGAGCGTCATCATCGATAGAGATCATGATGAATGTCTAAAGGTGATGGACACTCCTTCCATAAAAGCAAAATCTCTATCCACGCCGGCATACGTATTTGAAAAGTATGGGCTGGAACATCCATTAGGCAAAGATTTTTACGGACCTACAGACTTTGTTCCTTCCAGAATATCAAAGAACGTGGTTCTAGACACAATAAATAAGATCCCACTCGATGTCATCCAAGAGACCTATCTCTGGGGAACCCCCGATGAGATTATAGAAAAATTGGAGAAGTTCGCCGATCTGGGATTGGAGCACCTTGTGGTATGGAATGAGACATACTTTGGAGACTTCGGCAAGGTGAAGAGTTCATACAAATGTTTGGAGGAGGTGTTAGATTATTTCAAAGAATGATATTAAATTTAAACCGCTCCTCTCTTCCTCAAATCTTCTATATCCTTCTCTTCATAACCCAACTCCGCCAGTATCTCGTGTGTGCTCTCGCCCATCTCTGGGGCTTTTTCTCCCTTATTCGTGGTGGTTTCCAAGAACTTAACCGGAAGGTTTAGAATTTTCTTCTCTCGATCAAAAACTCCTCTGTATTCTATCTGCGGGTCATTAAAGACCTCTTCAGGAGAATATACCGGCGTTATCAGTGCGTCTGTCCCTTTAAATATTTCTATCCATTCTTCTCTCATTTTCTTTAAAAATATCTTTTTAAGCTCTTCTACAACAGATATATCGTATTGTTTTTGGATTAAATCCTCTCTTTTTATTTTTAGGCAGAAATTATTCCAAAATTTTGGTTCGATGGCACCTAACGAGATAAATTTCCCATCTTTTGTCTCATATATATTATAGAATGGTAATAAACCGGTTAAAATTGTTTTTCCTCCTTTTAAGATACTTTCTTCACCACCAATAAACCCTTGATATGCAACATTGAAGATACAGTTCACGACATCCGTCATCGATACATCGATATATTCTCCCCTTCCGTTGATCTCTCTTCTATAAAGGCTCGCCAATATAGATAGAGCCCCAAACATCCCCCCTCCAATATCTGCGATCTGCATTCCAGGTATCACCGGAGAATCCTCCGTCCTGTTTATCCCGAACAGACCTGATATGCTCATATAGTTTATGTCGTGCCCGGGAACATCTTTATACGGGCCGTTCTGTCCATAACCGGAGATGGAACAGAATATGATCTTTTCATTGTGCTCTTTTAGAGTTTCATATCCTACCCCGAGTCTTTTCATAACTCCGGGTCTAAAACTCTCTATCAAAATATCCGCTCTGGACACCAAATCCAAAAATATCTCTCTTCCGAAACTGTTCTTTAAATTTAATGTCATACTCTTCTTTCCGGCATTTATCAGATCATAAAGGGGGGTGCTTCTAGAGTAATCCTCATATCCCGGATCCTCTATTTTTAACACGTCCGCTCCAAGTTTTGAGAGAATCCACGTACAATAGGGGCCAGGAAGTAGCCTTGTTAGGTCGAGAACCTTCTTACCTTTAAGCATCGTCATGGAAGAGACATTTCATTTTTAGTATAAATCATTTGTGCCTATCTTAGACTCAACCATCTCGTTATTATTAAATATTTGAAAGGATAGATCACGTCGCGTGTATA
>CABGHH010000222.1 GCA_902158745.1 Candidatus Methanolliviera sp. GoM_asphalt | reverse complement strand
GTTTTATTATAACCGAGGAAGATACCATTCTTCCAAGCTCACAGATAGCCGGTTGGATCTCCTCTGGTGGATTGATGGATAGTAAAAGCTTTGCTCCTTCATATAAAGGTAAATCAGGATCGAAGACATCATCTATAACCATATTGAACGGAGGATTTTTTACCTCCTTTATATCTGTGGCAAAGTATTGCATCTTCTCATATAGTGCTTTTCCCACATAGAAATTATATCCGACACCGATTTCTACCACCATGCCGCTATAATTTTTTGCTATGTATTCCGCCATGTTATTAAATCTAAACATTTCGTTTCAAATCTGTTTATGTGATGTCTGCAAATCGAAGATTTCCGCCGACTTTTGGGGTTGCTTTCTTAATTATGTTGTAAGTCCTCAAAAATCTTTGATTTTTAAGGACTTTTTTTATGTTAACAGAGCCTATCTTTGATAGGATTAACTTTCTATCTTCTAACTTGAACCCACGTTGAGGATAGGTGAAGGAATTATATCTAAATCTCGGTTTGTATCTTGGATAACCAGCTTTCTCTCTTCTCTTAACTCGTCTAAAGAAGTTCTTAAACGATCTGTCTATTCTCTTTAAAACGTCTTGAATGACTTGAGAATAGACTTCTTTTATCTTATCATCGAATGTCTTTATCTCCTTTAACTAATTTGCTTGATCATAGTAATTGATAGATTTCCGAGAAACATCCCAAGCAGCTCTCCTTTCGGTTAAACAATCATTATAGAGAACTCTACAAGTATTTAACCACTCGTCCAAGATCGTTTTTTCTTCTCGGTTTGGATATATCTTATATTTATAAATCCTTTTAAGTCTCATTTAACCCCTACACCAATAGATTAATATATTTTTAGGTTTAAATACTTTTTGGTATGGCGTGAGTTCTTTTATTTGATCTCTATACCAACGCCATACCGTTTTATCATCCCTGCGGCAGGCAGGCCCGCCCTGAAGGACGAGGTTTTCATTCATGATAAAAGAGGATTTCATATAAAGATGAAGAAGAAATATTTGATCGCAATATCGCTCGTATGCTTATCGATCATCTTGGCAACGTATTCTTTTGAGGTTCCGAGAAAGATTGAAGAGACTCGCTCTGTTATGGACACTTTTGCAACGGTAACCGTCTATGGCAATTTTTATGGGAAAGATGAAATGAAGAACGTTATTGATGAGACATTCTTCGAAATCGAACGCGTGGAGAAGATCACATCCTTCTACGACCCGAAAAGTGAGATATATAGACTTAATGAAGATGGTTATCTCAACAAAGAAGAACTTACCCAAGAGGTGCATTATCTCCTCTCTCGATCGATTTATTATTATGAGTTGAGTGGGGGCAGTTTTGACGTGACCGTCCACCCTCTTTTAGAGCTATGGAAAAGGGGTCTTTGGAAAGAAGATCCCTCTATTCAAGATGAAAAGGTGAATGGGGCGCTGAAGCATGTTGGCAATGAAAATATAATCATGAACAATGACGGAATTCTTCTCTTAAATGGTGCATCTGTGGATCTCGGCGGAATCGCAAAGGGTTACGCCGTCGATCAGGCATTAAACATCCTAAAAGAAA
The DNA here is from genome assembly GCA_902158745.1 of Candidatus Methanolliviera sp. GoM_asphalt. Lineage (GTDB taxonomy): Archaea > Halobacteriota > Methanoliparia > Methanoliparales > Methanoliparaceae > Methanolliviera. Next base: position 865 of record CABGHH010000222.1, on the reverse strand, counting down.
ATGGAATAAAAAGGGCACTTGTGGATATTGGTGGAGATATGGGCACAATCGGCGAAGGATGGACGATAGGGCTTGCAAATCCAGGAGATCCGAACGAATGTATAACCAGATTTAAGATCTCAAACGGGTGTATCGCAACATCTGGAAATTACGAACGATACTTTGATCCGGATAAGAAGGTTCATCACATCATCGACCCAAGAACGGGATACCCCGCGTATGACTGTATGAGTGCAACGGTCATCGCAAAGAGTTGCACAGATACGGATGCGCTCGCAACGTCGATCTTTGTGATGGGGGCAAGAGAAGGCATCGAACTTATCGATTCCATCGAGGGGGTAGAGGCGCTGGCAATAGATGAGGATGGAACGATCTACCGTTCAGCCGGAATTGGAAGGTATGAATTTTAGTGTGCTCCTGTTAGAAGAGAAGACAAACGTTCACTTCGTCTTAAAAAATTTTAGATGTATGCCATTTGGCGAACGATTTAGAAATTTATTTATATGGCAAGCCACCCATTCTATATCATGGAAGTAATCCTCGATAAAGGTTCGATGAGAGCGCTCTCATGTGATACGAGAATTGATGCATTGAAGCTGCTCGAGAAGAGGAGGATGACTCTATCGGAGCTCAGCAGAGCTTTGGATAAGAGTAAGTCAACGATGAGTAAGCATCTAAACAAATTATTGGACGCTAACTTGGTGGTAAAAAGAGAGAATGGAAACAAATGGATATATTATGAATTGAGTCGGGAAGGGGAAGAAATAATATCTAAAAGGAAAAGAAGAGAGAAAGGATCATTTGTTCTGCTATTGAGTACCGTAATTTCTGTCATATTGTCAGCATCTTTCTTGTATTGTTATCT
>CABGHH010000221.1 GCA_902158745.1 Candidatus Methanolliviera sp. GoM_asphalt | reverse complement strand
CCTCTATGAACATAATCTCATCGTCATTAGTCATATATTCACCAGTGGCAATTGTGCTTCTATCGTCTAATAAATGTATTGGGAGATTAAGAAGTGATGAGGGCGAAAGGTTTTATTTGAGTAGAAAAAATGGTGGGATGAAGTTGAGATATAGGGCGGCAGTGGTCCAGGGGTTATGACTTGGGCTTCCCAAGCCCAAGACCCGGGTTCGATTCCCGGCTGCCGCATTTTTTGAGAGAAGAAAAGAGGCAGTTGATGGGGCAACACCCTCAAAAAGACCATCTATGGCAACAGGTGTGGACGCCCCGATACGTTATACAAAAGCAATTACATCATTCTCAAGATGCCCTCACCTGTCTCAATCTTATTTAAACCTTCCTTCACCGACCCATACAAAGAACTATTTCACCATAAGAAGAATAGAAAGAGATAAATATATAGAGTCGTGAATAGGGGGTCGGAGGTAAAAATGAACGCAGATGATATTAAAAAGGTGTGTATACTCGGCGCCGGTGCCATGGGACACGGCATTGCTGAAGTGGCGCTATTGTCTGGCTACAAAGTGGTTTTAAGGGACATAGAGCAGAAATTTGTAGATAAAGGTATCCAGGCGATGAAAGAGAATTTCGAGAAGTTCTATCTTCAAAAAGGGAAGATAACGGAAGAACAGTTGGATAAGATGATGAAAGAACAACTCGAAGGCGTCGTGGACATGAAAAAGGCTGTTTCGGACGTTGATGTTGTTATAGAGGCCGTACCAGAAGTTATGAATATTAAGAAGAGTGTATTTAAGGAATTAGATGAATACACCAAAAAAGACACAATATTAGCCTCAAACACTTCATATATGAGCATATCGGAATTTGCGAAGGTGACGGCAAAGGAAGACAAGGTCGTTGGTATGCACTGGTTTAACCCTCCAACGAGGATGAAACTCGTCGAAGTGATCAAAGGGGATAAAACGAGCGAAGAGACGATGAAAGTGATGTGGGACTTCACCGAAAAGCTTGGAAAGGTTCCCGTGAGAGTGGAAAAGGACGTTCCCGGTTTCATCGTGAACAGGATAACTGCACCAAGCGGTGCACTCTTCGGAGCGATATTGGATCAAAAGGTTGCAGAGCCGGAGGAGGTAGATGCAACGTTGATGCAGGTGGGACAACCGATGGGTGCTTACGTGTTGTTCGACTATGTTGGGCTGGATATTCTTTCACACGGGCAAGAATACTGTGCAAAAGTGATATCTCCCGATTATGAACCGCCTAAATTCCTAAAAGATCTGGTTGATAAGGGAGATCTCGGAATGAAGACCGGTAAGGGTATATATGATTGGTCGGCGGGAAGGCCACAGATAGATATGTCGAAGGCGACCGATAAGATTGATGCGACCGATGCAGTTGCTGTGCAGATAAATGAGAGCGTAAAACTCTTGGAGCAGGGGGCCGTCAAGAGTCCAGGCGACATCGACACGGCGATGAAATATGGGATGAACATGCCGGTTGGCCCGTTCGAGATGCTGGGCATGTTTGATGACTTAAAGGGAAGGCTGGAAGATATTGCCAAGAAGTACAATAAGGAGATATTTGCGCCTACGAAGACGATCAAAGAGGGAAAGCTCGACGAATTCTTGGCGAGTTTCAAGAAGTAAGAGAAATAGAAAAAGAGGTAGTAGAATGGCAGAAGAAGAATTTGAAAATTTCAAGATAGAGAAGGATGTGGAAAGTAAGGTCACCAAAGTTATAATAGACAGGCCTCCGGTGAATGCGATCCACGATGGGGTTTTAGACGAGTTGAATAAAGTAATAGATCTGTTGTGGACCGATGCAGACACGAGGGCCATCTTTCTAACAGGAGGAGGGGAAAAAGCATTTTCGGCCGGTGCAGACGTGGCGGGGGGGAATATACCCACTAATCACTTTGAATTCCTCGAATTAAATAGGAAGGGCGAGAGGACGTTTAGAAGGCTCAGTGAGATTCCAAAGCCTGTCATTGCGGTGATAAACGGCTATGCCCTCGGTGGAGGTCTCGAGCTTGCGATGGCTTGTGATATCAGGCTTGCAAAGAAGAGTGCGCTGATTGGATTCCCAGAGGTTACGCTCGGTATCGTTCCGGGGTGGGGTGGAACTCAGAGGACGGTTAAGTTGATCGGTATGTCTAAAGCGATGGAACTCGTCTTGACCGGGGATAGAATCACCGCGGAAGAGGCTGCCAAATTCGGATTGATAAACAGGGTCTACGACGATGATAAATTCGAAGAAGAGGCGATGAAGTTTGCGAAGGATTTGGCGACCAGATGCGCCCCACTCTCGATGGCGGTTGCCAAGAGACTGGTGAATAAAGGCGGAGAGGTTCCGATGGATATAGGACTTGAGATGGAGTCCTTTGGCGGTGGATTGTTGTACCCGACTGAAGATATGCAGGAAGGCATGATGGCACGTATGGCGAAGAGACCGCCCGAGTTTAAGGGTGTATAGTTTTTGTATTTTTTTTGAA
>CABGHH010000220.1 GCA_902158745.1 Candidatus Methanolliviera sp. GoM_asphalt | reverse complement strand
ATCTTCGATTTTTGGCATACGCAAATCTTCGATTTGCGACTATATTGAAAAGATTGGAGCTGCAACGAACGTCGATGGTGTCTATGATAAAGATGGAAAGATCATAAGGGAGATAAATCCATCAAATCTCAAAACGATACTAAATCAAAAATTTGAGGGCGGGAAGAAGTACGATGTGACGGGCGGAATGCTCGGGAAAGTCATAGAATTGACCCATATTAAAAAAGAATCTTTGATCTTTAATGGCGAAAAGGAAGGATTGATCAGAAAATTTTTAAATGGGGCCAAGTTGGAGGGGACAGTAATCAGGGGATTTCATCTGCAACTTTAAGAAAGTTGTGATCAAAAACTGTAGGATTTTGGAGATCGTTGGGAGGTACTGTTATAAGAAATGAAAACTCCTATGCTTTAGCTTGGAGTAGTTCACTTCTTACTGCATTAGAGGAAATGAAGGGAGGAGGAATATAAGATGTTTGAGGTGATCCCCGCGGTGGATATAAAGGATGGTGCGTGCGTCCAGCTTGTTGGAGGGGACCCTACCAAGAAGATAATCAGTTTGAACGACCCTTTGAAGGTCGCCAAAAGATGGGTTGAGAAGGGGGCAAAGGTACTTCACGTGATAGATTTAGACGGCGCAATTGGTGGGAAAAGAAAAAATTCTGACATCATCGAAAAGATCTTGAAACTGCCGGTAAAAGTCCAGCTGGGAGGGGGAATAAGAAGGAAGGAAGACGCCTATGACCTATTGAAGAGGGTAGAACGAATAATAATTAGCACAGCAGCGATAAAAGAGCCTAACATCGTTAAAAGTCTCGTTGAAGAATTTGGAGGGGATAGAATAATCGTTTCTTTGGACAGTGGCGGTGGCAAAGGCGGTGGCAAAGGCGGTGGCAAAGGCGGTGGCAAAGGCGGTGGCAAAGGCGGTGGCAAAGGCGGTGGCAAAGGCGGTGGCAAAGGCGGTGGCAAAGTCCTCCTGAATGGTTGGAAGACGAGGAGCAATTTTGAAGCGGAAGAACTGGCAAAAAAATTCGAAGAATTTGGCGTGGAAAGATTCCTATATACGAACGTCGATGTGGAAGGAAAGATGAAAGGCATAGATCCCGCACCGATAGAAAAGATTTTAAATACGATCAAAATCTCTCTAATTGTTGCCGGTGGAATCTCAAGTATCTCAGAGATATTATATCTCAAAAAATTGGGCGTGGATGGTGTGATCTTAGGCTCTGCGTTGTACAAGGGGAAGATTGATCTGGAAGACGCCCTTGATATAGGAGAATAAGAGAGAATGAGAAAGGCAAAGGTGAATAGGAAGACGGATGAGACGAATATCGAGATATCTTTGGTTATAGATGGTTCTGGAAAGAGCGATATAAAAACGGGTTTGGGGTTTTTTGATCATGTCTTATCCTCCTTTGCTAGACATGGCCTCTTCGATCTGAATATAAGGGCAGAAGGAGACTTGGAAGTTGATGACCACCACCTGATCGAAGATTTGGGAATATCGCTTGGAATGGCGTTCAAGGACGCCCTTAAGGATAAGAAGAAAGTAAGAAGGTTCGGCAATGCGAAGATACCGATGGATGAATCGATCGCGGATATCGCGTTGGACATCGATGGAAGGGGATTTTTTAAGTTCAACGCGGAATTTGGGGGAGAAAAGATCGGTGCGGTCTCTTCAAATATGATCGAACATTTCTTTGAGAGTTTTTCGAGGAACGCCGGGATTACAATTCACGTTAGTGCTGACGGAAAAAACGATCACCACAAGGCAGAAGCAATCTTCAAGGCATTTGGTGTCTGTTTAGATGAAGCGATCGGAATAGATGATAGGATTGTTGGAATTAAGAGCACGAAAGGTGTCTTGTAATTCGTGGATGAGCGGAGAGGAAAACTAATTCCCCTATCTGGCTGAAAGTCTAAAAATTCTAGAAGATTGATATCCCTCAAATTTTTTCTTTTTCATTCACCTCCCTCGATCGTACCCATAAAATAAATAAGTAGGAGATCACACCGACTTTCGGGATACTGAAAATGTTCCATTTGCGAGTTTGCGAACCGAAGGTTCGCAATCAAATCTTCGATTTGACATACTATGAATGTGATGATCGTTGCGAAACAGGATAGAGAAAACCTGAAGAAGGCAAAGAATCTCGGAAATTATTTTAACAACGTCGTTTACGATATTAACACCGCAGAGAAGATAGGCGAAAGCGGAAGTAGTTTTGAAGATTTTAAGGATGGCATAATCATAACACTTGGAGGTGATGGAACGCTTCTATGGGCGTCGAGATATGCTGTATCTCCAATACTTCCGGTCAGAACGGGAGGAGTCGGGTTTTTGTGCACCACGGAATACCGAGTACTCATCGAGCAGATAGAAGATGTGAAGAACGGAAGATACTTCATAAGAGAAGTTGGGAGGCTGAGGTGCAACGATCATCATCCCGCCTTGAACGAGATCGTGATAGCAAGAAGGGATATCTCCAAAATTTT
>CABGHH010000219.1 GCA_902158745.1 Candidatus Methanolliviera sp. GoM_asphalt | reverse complement strand
CTTCCACAGAGATCGATTACTGGGAAGGACTTAAAGAGCAGGATAGGATCACACTTTCTCTCTTTGACAGGATAGCCCTCATGCCCCAGCGGGGTTTCGCGCTGTATAGCGAGATCTCATCATTGGAGAACATCACGAAAGTTTTGGAGAATATGGAGTACTCAAAGGAGAAGGCAAAAGAGCGCGCCATAGATCTCCTAACAAAGGTCAGATTGGGACACAGAATTTATCATTTGGGAAGAAACCTCTCCGGAGGCGAGAAACAGAGAGTTATATTCTCCCTGTGCTTGGCTAGAGACCCACTTCTCTTTCTGGCAGATGAACCTACGGGCACGATGGACCCGATCACAAGTGATATTGTCCATAATATCATTAAAGATTCCATCTCTGAGAGTAATATTGCTTTCGTTCTGACATCACATTGGCCAGAGGCGGTTAGATTGTTGAGCGATGAGGCGGCATTATTGGATTATGGGGAGATCACCGCGAAGGGAAATCCCGATGACGTCTATAACGCTTTCGTAGAAAAAATCGAGGAGATGCACACCGAGAGATTTGAGGGTGGAGAACCAACCGTAAGATGTGAACATATCAAGAAGTATTACTATACGTTCGATAGGGGTCTGACAAAAGCTGTCGATGATATAACCATTGATATAAAGGAGAATGAGATATTCGGACTTGTGGGTCTCAGCGGAAGTGGAAAGACATCGCTGGCCGATATGATCATGGGGATAAAGCCCGTTACCGTTGGATCTATAAAAGTCAGGTCGGGTGGCGAATGGATCGATATGACCGTTCCAGGTCCCGATGGGAGGGGGATAGCCACGCCCTTCATGGATATTCTACATCAGGAATATTCGATGCACGAGGGGGAGATCGTGTTGGAGAATCTGATCGGTGGCATCAGAGAAAATATACCCGATGAAGAGAAACTCGAAAGAGCTTATGATGTGATGAGGGCCGTGAACTTTAGTGACGATGAGATAGATAAGATAATTTATATGTATCCTGGGGAGTTAAGCGAGGGAGAACGCCACAGAGTATCTATCGCCATCACCTTGATGAAAAACCCAAAAATAATTTTGTTGGATGAACCGACGGGTACGGCCGATCCGATAACGAGAGTTGAGATTGCAAAGGGTATCAGAAGTGCCAGAGATAGATTAAAGCAGACCTATATGGTCATCAGCCACGATACAGACTTCATAAAGATGGTATGCGACCGTGCGATGTACGTGAGGCATGGTCAAATAGTGGATGTAGGAGATCCGGAAGGGATGGTGGATCTCATGATAAAAACGGAAACAGAGGCTTTAAAGAAAGAGATTGCAGAGGAGGCATAAAAATGGAAGAGGATATAGAATTGACAAAGGAGATAAAAGAGAAAGGGATCGAATTTGGAGCAGCTAAGATCGGTATAGGAGAGGCAGATAGGTGCGATAAGACGCCGTTCTTCTTCACGTCTCCTTATACCATACTGAAGGATGCAAAGAGCATGATATCGATATGCGTCAACTATCCGGAGGGCATCCTCGATGTTCCGTCCGATGACCCGTTCGTATTTCTGACCACATTTGGATCGTTCAGAGTGAAATTACAGGACAAACTGAGGGATATCGCGTCTTCTTTAGTAGGATTCATAGACGAGAGAGGATACAAGGCTGTTCCTATAGATCCAGTAATTCCGATAGATGAGAGGAGATGGTTCGCTTGTCTAATTTCTCATAAATACGCCGGTATGATGTCTGGATTAGGAGATATAGGAATGAATAATGCCTTATTGACGCCAGAATTTGGGCCGAGAATCGAATTGGCTACCATCTTTACCAACGTCCCGTTGAAGACGGATGCACTCTTTGGCGGGTCGATATACGAGGGGGTTTGTAAAGAGTGTAAGAAGTGCGCCGATATCTGCCCGACACAAGGAATAGATGCATTTAAGAAACCGCCATACAACATCGATTTAAATAGGTGCTTGTGGGGGACACAAGGGTGGATGCTCTTAAGCAAGATTGAGATCCCTCCCGATGATTGGGTGAGTGCAAGACCTACGGTCAATACGATCATTCCGAAATACAAGGGAAGATATCCAAAGATCAAAGAATATCAGGCGTGGCAGGAGGAATACGGGGGTCTGCCATATTGCATGAAGTGTATCATAGAATGTCCTTATGGTAAGAAGGAGTGATTGAGATGCTTGAATGCACTGCTTGTGGCTGGACGGGAGATGAGAAAGATGCCGTTATGATGCCGACATGCCCAGAATGTACTACCGGACATTTAAAGATGTTCAGGTTAATAAAAAAGAGGGATGGCACCGTGGAGTGCCCTAAATGTACATGGAGAGGAAAGATGGAGGAGGCGGTGATAGAACCGGAGTGTCCTAAGTGCGGCAACCAGTATCTGAGAAAGATATAGGTTTCTCTACGAGGGCGATACATGATGGAGGGGGAGACGGGGGAGATTTAACTCCTCCCATACATCAGACGTCCA
>CABGHH010000218.1 GCA_902158745.1 Candidatus Methanolliviera sp. GoM_asphalt | reverse complement strand
TATGTTCCGGAAGGCAGGCTTTTAATAATCTTCCCCATTCCAACTCTCTAACCAGTCTCCCTTCGAATGTACTTTCTGAGTCATCAAAGGTTTTAGAGACCTCATCGTATCTCTTCTTTACAATTTCAGCACTTTCAGGTTTATCCTCTAACATTTTCTCCTCTACTATGTTCTATGTTTTCTCTCCTATCAAGATCAAACTACCTGCCAATCCTATAATAGAAGGCTCTTTGCTCAAATACCTCATCAATTCCATTAATCGCGAGAAGGTCTCATCATTCCATTTTCTTGCCTTTATGATCTCGCTGGGAAGCAAGTCTAAGATACCTAAACCGCTCGGACCTCCGCCACCATAACCGTAGAGATGGCTGACTTCAATTCCTTTGCTCTGAAATAATTTTTCGAACTCTTTTGGCACAAGAAACACCGGGTGTCCTGACTTAACCATTTGGAGAGCTTCCTGAGGATTTCCTCCAAACCCATACACTCCTACATAATAGCGGTTTATCGCATCAGCGAAAATTTTCCCTCTTTTCTTTAACACTCTCACTAACTCTGAAGCTACCCTTGGAGGATAAGCGCAAGAGATAGCACCTCCCATGCACAGTACAAAATCAAAGCTTTCATCAGCAAACGGTAGGTTCATTATATTCGCCTCTTCAATTTCTACTCTGTCCACTAAGTTTTCCTTTACCAATTTCTTTCTTGCAACCTCTAACATCCCCGACGAAAAGTCTGATAATGTCACTTTATATCCCATCTTAAGCAAGGGCAATGTGCACCTCCCAGTACCACCACCCGCATCTAGTATCCTCGCATTCCTCTCCTTCGGTAGATGAGACTCGAGTATTTCCCAAAATAGGCAATCATCGACTGTTTCCCCCAATGTTTTCTCCTCATGGCTATCGTAGATCTTCGAGAACTCATCCCAGTATTCTTTAAGTACCGCAAACCTCCCTATACCTATAAAAGGATTCTTCCGCCCTTCCTCATCAAGACGCTTGATATCGCCATATTTCCTTAAATATTCATAGAAAAGTTTCTTAATATACCCGATATCTTCTGATTTATCTTCTAACATTTTCCCATCCCATCTACTACTATATTTTCTCTCCAACCAAGAGTAAGCTACCCGCTATCCCTATGAACGAGGGATCTTTGTTCAAATATCTCATCAGATTCATTAGTTGAGAGAAAGTTTCATTGCTCCATTCTTTTGCCTCCCTGATTTCCTTGGGAAGTAAATCTAAGACACCTAAACCATCCGGGCTACTACGACCATAGATAGCAAGAACTCTTATTCCACGGCCCTCAAACATCTCTCTAAATTCCTCTAAACCAAACACCCTACCCCAAGGTGAGCCATTAAATTCCGATTTGACCATCTTGACTGCTATGCTCGGATCATCCTCAAATCTATGCAACGCAGCATAGTACCGGTTGATGGCGTCAATGAGAATTCTTCCTCCTTTCCTCAATACCCTCACCAACTCAGAAGCTGCTCTCTCCGAATCGCCGCAAGATAGAGGTCCTCCCCAACACAATACGAAATCGAAGGAATCATCGGCAAAAGGAAGGTTAGTTATGTTAACTTCTCTTAACTCAACTCTATCGAACAATCCTTGCTTGCTCAACTTCTCTTTTGCTACTCTAAGCAGCCCTGATGAGATATCAGATAGGGTTACTTGATAGCCTATTTTTACCAATGGCAAAGTCCATCTTCCCGTTCCACCTCCCGCATCCAGTATCTTTGCACTTTTATCCTCGGGCAAATTCTCCTTGAGTATCTCCCAACTCATCTGCTCATCGACTTTTCCTCCTAATGTCTTAGCGAATTCATCGTGAATTGCATCATAGGCCTTTGCCTGATCGTCCCAAAATTTCTTGCTCTTGACATCCCCATGCTTTGCGGTCTCTCTTCTTTTCATTTTTTTCTCTTTTTCAAAACGCTACAGCATCAAACCAAGTAAATAGCTGGCTCCTCCAAGTTTCTCTTAAGCTCATTCAGAAATTCTATCGGTGTATTTGCCATCATCACTCGATGATCCCATCCGAGAATCACATTCATCATCTCTCGGATTGTAACCTCATCATCTTTAATCACGGGCTTCTTTAGAATGCTCGCAATCACCAACGCACTCACAAAGAATCCACTCGATTGGGCAAAACCAGATTCAACACATCCAATCATTCCAACATTAGTTATACAGAAGACCGGTTTTGGTAAAAAGTCCATCTTGAGCTCCCCTTTTTTTATCAACTCTACCTTTTCATTCAACTCCTCTGATATCTCAAGCAGTTTCTTTCGGCTTGCCTCCTCGATAAAGAGCGGAGGAGCTTTATCTCCTACCTGTACTGGGCAATATATGGTGATCTTTCCCGAATCTGGACATATAATTCTATCTACCCTCTCCATCCACATCTCCGATAAAATTGGGAACTCTTCCAAGGCCTCAGAGGCGGCCTTAACAATTAAAGAAGTGATGCTGATGTGAATCCTGCTCTCTTCTTCCATCTTCCTCCTAAAAGAATCTGCATCAGTCATGTCTATCGGTGTTCTGAT
>CABGHH010000217.1 GCA_902158745.1 Candidatus Methanolliviera sp. GoM_asphalt | reverse complement strand
GAATTCCTCGTTTATTTGCCGCTCTTATCGAAAATATAGGTCCCTTAATTTTTGTGATGACCAATTCAAAAATAGCCGTATACAGTGAGATATCAACCTTTAGTGGATTTAAAAAATCCGATATCTGTTCAATTATTTTCACGTAAACCTAATCTCCCTTTTACCTACATGGATGGGATAGATATTTAAAAATAACGTCAAAGAATCTATAGATGGGGTGTGTGAAGGTAAGTAAATAAAAGTTTCAGAGAAAGCATCTCACAAAAAAGAAGAAAAACCTTAAATAATCGACGGATATATTTCAGCTTGTGTGCGAGATCGAGGAGACCCTATCGAATAGAATAAGACGCACGATCGATAATAAGGAGCTATCTCCGGCCGCCGTTCTCCTGCCTATCTATAAAAAAGAGGGGAAATACCATATCCTCCTTACTAAGAGGACGGAGAATTTATCCCACCACAAAGGGGAGATATCCTTACCAGGTGGATCTTACGAGAAAGAGGATATAAATCTAGAAGATACCGCGCTGAGAGAAAGCTATGAGGAGATAGGCATAAGACCAGAGGACGTGAAGATATTGGGAAAGCTGGACGACGTTGAGACGCTCACATCCTCTCGCTTGATCACGCCTTATGTGGGTATCATTCCATATCCATACGATTTTAGGATAAACGAGAGAGAAGTCAAAGAGTTGGTTGAGGTTCCAATATCGGCATTATTGAATGATAAAGAATCGGATCGTTGGGTCTATGGTGGACATGTGATTTGGGGTGCCACCGCATGGATATTGAGGAATTTCTTGTCTCTATTACCTCTTAAAAAGTAGCTCGACCCCTGTAGAAATCTTTGTATATCTCCCTCATCGTTCTCTTTAATACTTTCCCAGTTGGAGTCTTTGGAAGTGCGTCGACAATTATGACCCTTTTCGGCACTTTAAACGGGGCCAATTCCTTCTTACACGTCTCGATGATCTCTTCTTCGGTTAATTTTCCCTTCGCTTCTTCTCTTGGAACGACGATGGCGGTCACCGCCTCGATCCATTTTTCATGGGGTAGGCCAACGATCGCAACCTCTTCAACTTTTTTATTCTTGTAGATTGCCTCTTCAACCTCCAATGACGAGACGTTCTCCCCACCGGTCTTTACCATGTCCTTCTTTCTGTCCACAACCTCCACATCGTTATCTTCGTCCAATACACCCAAATCACCGCTGTGGAACCAACCACTCTTAAAAGCATTCTCAGTCTTCTCTTCGTCTTTAAAATATCCAAGCATGACTTGGGGACCGGTGCATGCGATCTCTCCGACGACACCTGGTTTTGCTATGATCTTGTCATCATCGTCCAACAATGTGGTCTCCAGATTCAACATCCCTTTCCCCGCTGAACCCGGTTTTTTTAACTGATCTTCTGGTCTTAAGATCGTATGAGTTGGAGAGAGCTCCGTCTGTCCGTAGTGATTCCAAAGCCTGATTCCCTCTATCCTCTTTCCCAACTCCAACAGTACTTCGGGCGGCATCTTTGCGGCACCATATGCACCCTTCTTTAGAGAGCTCAGGTCGTACTTATCAAAATCCGGATGCCTCAAAATTCCGATCCATACGGTGGGCGGACAGAAGAGTTGTGTTGCCTTATACTTCTGAATATTCTCCAGTATCTCTTTGATATCTGCACTATACAAGAGAATATTCGTTCCTCCGGCCCAGATGCACGGCATAAAGAAAACATCACGCTGGGCGGCATGGAAAAGTGGAAGCGCATTTATCATTATATCATCATGATCAACCCCTCCCACTTCGATTACACCGACATACGCGGAGATCAAGGACTGGTTCGTCAGCATTGTTGCCTTTGGCAGCGTTTCTGTTCCGCTCGTATATGCAAACTGCACGACGTCGTGTATATCCAAATTGATATCCGGTCTATCAGTTGGATATCTCTCCAAGAGTTCATCGAAATCATGCCATCCCTCCGGTTTCGACTTTTCTCCCCCAATCTTTGACCATACAAATTGTTTTACGGTGGGCATATCGTCCAGTACATCAGATACAAGATCGAATAGGTCATCTTCTACGACAAAAACGGTGGATTCCGAGTGGTTCATGCAATAGCTGATATCCTTTCCCCTCAAGAGATAATTGATCGGCACCATCACGCCACCCGCCTTCAATATTCCAAACCATGAGATTGCCTGATGGTGCGTGTTGTGGGCGAGTACGGTGACTCTTTCAAAACGTTCAAGCCCCAGATCCAGGAGGGCATTGGCAAATTTGTTCGTGGCGTCTTCTAATTCTCTGTATGTGTATCTTTTATCCCCGAATATTATCGCCGGTTTATCCGGGTATCGATATGCGCTTCTTCTCAGAAATCTGCGATCACAAACCGGTTCAGCCTGTTGTATCTCTCGTGCAACCTCTCAATATTTTCTCTATTCAATTCATTGGCACTGTCTAAAAATCCAGTGATTTTCACATTTTACTCTTGCGATTTATTAATCTTATATCCTACCAAAAAGGTGCGTTTGTTATTTCGATTCCAGTTTATTAGTATTTCAGTATCAGACATA
>CABGHH010000216.1 GCA_902158745.1 Candidatus Methanolliviera sp. GoM_asphalt | reverse complement strand
GAGGAATGGCCGGACGGGTCTTCGTTTCAAATGTCGTAGAGGGTGTTGAGGTGGCAAATAAGTTGGAGAAAGATCTTGTGATAATGGAGGGATCTGGAGCTGCGATACCCCCGATAAAGACAGATAAAAGGATCATTATTGTCGGCGCCGATCAACCGATAAAATTTATCTCGGGGTACTTTGGAACGTACAGGATACACATATCAGATCTCGCCATCCTGACGATGTGTGAAGAGCCGATCGCCTCTAAAGAAAAGATCCTAAATATCGTCGATGCGATAAAAGATATCAAGGAGATGGAAATCTTTCCCACCGTATTTAGACCGAGACCATTGGGCGATGTGAAGGGTAAAAAGATATTTTTGGCTGTGACTACACCAAGAGAGATGATAGAGAATGTCATGGTGAGGTATTTGGAGGATAACTATGGATGTGAGGTCGTGGGCTATTCCTCATCTCTATCGAACAGGCGAAGATTGATCGAGGATCTTAAAGATTATATCGAAGGTGCCGACACCATCTTAACGGAGATAAAGGCGGCAGGCATCGACGTGGCAACAAAATTCGGCATAGATAACAACTTGGATATTATATATATGGACAACATAATAGAGACAATAGGGCAAAGTGAGAAAGAACTTCACAAATCCATCCTCTCGCTCGTCAAAGGAGTGATCGATAACTTTGGTGATAGGAGTGGTTGATGTCAGAGGTCATAAATATATTATGCCTTTTTCAAAAGGCGTCCTCTCAATCTCATTGATGAGAGCAAAGTTGGACGTTGCAGAAGCATACATAACGGCGCGAGAGGTAGAGAAGGACTTGGAGTCAAGGGGCGTTTGGGAGATCGAAGAGGAAGAACTCGTGGATCTCGTGAAACAGAAGTTGATTGGAAAAGGATTTGAAAAGAATGCGGTGTATTATGAGATGTGGCAGAAGATCAGAGAGGAGAAGAAGAGCGTCATCATACTTCTGGGTGGAGCTACTGCAAGTGGCAAATCCACGATCGCCTCGGAATTAGGTTATAGATTGGGTATAAGAAGAGTCATCGGAACGGATAGCATCAGAGAAGTTATGAGGAAGATGCTATCTATAGAGTTGATCCCAAGTCTATATTATTCCTCCTTCCTCGTCGGGAGGAACCTGAAACCACCCTCTTCATACATAAATAAAACCATCTATGGATTCGAGAAGCAGACATCAAATGTTGCCGTTGGGATAAACGCAATAATAGAGAGAGCGAGAGGTGAGGGATTTAACTTGATACTTGAGGGCATACATCTGGTTCCCGGATATATAAAAGACGAGGACAACCTCTCTCATTTCATCTTAAATCCCCCCTCGATCGAACAACATAAGAGCATGATCATAAAGAGATTTATGAATGTTAAAAGGCCGGCCGATAGATATCTAGATCATTTGACAGAGATAGGTGAGATAAAAGATTATATCAACGAGACCGCCAGAAGTAATGATGTGAAGATCATCCAGAATTGTACTGTCTCTGATACGATCGAAGAGATAATGACAGACGTGATCGGAAAGCTGTCGGAGAAGGTTACCGCCGGGTGAAACGGGAGAAATCTTCTACCTTTCTTCTTTTTCCCTATACTTTCCAAGAGCGGTGGCCAATACTCCTGCCTTTGCCATTACGGAACTTATCAGGATAACATCTAAAATTTCATCCCTCGTTGCACCGCATTTCAACGCCGCATCGTAATGAACGGAGATACATCCCTCAGATTTGTTTGCCACGGCTGATGAGAGAGCAACGAGTTCTGCTGTCTTTGCATCGAGGCTCTTCGGTCGTGTGGTATAATACATGCTCAAAAGTTCATGTATCAACATCTCCGGTCTCTTCTCCATCTCCTTGATGATAGACGGGACCATTCCAAGTTCTTCTTTTATTATTTGCTCAAAGGATTCGATCATCTCTTCTTTATTCTTCCATATATTATCAAACTGTCCAAATAGTTTTTCTATCTGATTCATGCGGTGGCATTAGACGTCAAAGTATTTATTTTTTTGCGATTCTCAAGAGATTTTAATCATCTCACCGGTATCAAATTAATCTAATTACATCTCTAATAAATGGGTAAAGAAGTGCGAAAGGTGGAGATTTATTTCTAAAATTGTCTATTTCCTTTCTTCTTCATCTTATTGTATTCGAAATATAGAAGATCAAATAAATCTGTCTTCAGTCTTTTTCTTAATTTTTCATTATCAACTATTCTTTTATAGAGGTTCATGTTGCTGTTTAGTAATTTATTTATTTCTTGATCGAAATAATAATTATCATACATCACTTTAACATTCTCTTTTGAGTTATGCTCCATCCTATTCATTAATTCTTTGTTGTCTAAAAGATTGTTTTTAACCCTCCCCAAGAAAACTTTATCATCATCTGTAAAATCTGTTCCAAACGCATCATTAAGATCTTTAATAATTTTTGATAGTTTGGCATTAATGTCAGGAATATATCCACCTGCATCAGCAGATATGGGTTTTAGTCCTTCTTCAGATTTTTCAAGTTCTATTTCTGTTATACCTTTCTCTACAATTTTAT
>CABGHH010000215.1 GCA_902158745.1 Candidatus Methanolliviera sp. GoM_asphalt | reverse complement strand
TATTGGGAATTATCGGCGCTGTGCTTTGTGCTGTATCTGATTTATTATTCGAAGGTATGCCTGTAAGCGGAAAGGAAGTTACTTTTGAAAACATGGCTTTATTAATTCCTTACGGACGTACGATTGCAGGGGCACTATTAGGCGTTTTAGTAATCCCGTTGTGGCTTTTCATTTTAGTTCCAATGTATTATGCTCTTAAACCGGCTGGAAAATGGTTTGTAATTCCGGTAATTTTGTTGTTCGCACATTATATAGCTGTTGCTACTGCCTATCATGGATCTTATGCGCTTTATACTGCAGGCTATTATGCTCTGGCTAATGTCGGTGGTGAATCTAAAACAATATTATTGGAGATGATAGAGAAGTTTATGGCTTTCAAAACGGGATTGTTTTATACAGTAGCAATAACCAATTTTTTAGGTTCAATATGGTTTATAATCACCGTTTTGTTTAGACCCACGCTTTATAAACGCTGGATGGTAATATTCACACCTTTGTTAACTATGCAACTAAGAATTTTATGTAAGCAATTGCCTGCTCCTATCGGAGGATATATATTGCCACCAACGGGTAGTATTCTTTTTGCAGTATTTTTTCTTATAACAACACTGGTGAGTTGGAATTATAATGGGGAGGCAAAAAATGAGTTTAATGCCGGAATTTAAAATAGGTTTATGGAATGGGTGGATACCAAAAAAGGAGGAGTCAGAGTTATGAATTCTACCCGACCGACGTTGTTAAATAAATTTGTTGATAGGACCGCAAGGAAACCATCGGGATGGCTTGCGAAAAGGATGTATAGCAATCCACGTGGGCATTATAAGTCTTTCCGCTGGACTCTGGATAAACTTCAACTGAAACCAGATGACATATTTCTTGAAATAGGTTGTGGAGGAGGTGTTTTGCTAAATATGGCACTGGAAACGGTAAAACATGCCAAAGCGATAGACCATAGTTCCGATATGGTTCAGATTGGCAGAGAAAAAAATCAAGAAGCCGTATCTGAAGGTCGAGTTGAAATAGTTCAGGGTAATGCAGAATCCTTGCCCTGGGACGATAATTCGTTTACCTGTGCCACGGCTAACCAGATGTTTTTCTTTATTGACAAGCCCATGATTGTTTTGAAGGAATTTTACCGGGTTCTAAAGCCGGGTGGACGTCTGGTTATTACATCAACAGAAGATTCAATATTACCAAAATTGTTGTTTGTGCTCTGGTCTCATTCCATGCATCTCTACAAAAATTCAGATATGGAATCTATGCTCAAGCAGGCAGGATTTCAAACGGTTGAGGTGAAGAATGAGGAGTGGTTCATTCAATTAAGCTATGCAGAGAAATGAAAAATGAAGAAAGAAACAAACATGCAAGACAACATAAGAATTGAGAAAGAGAGAAAATACTGGGATAAGAACGCTCCCAGATACGATCGTGGGATAGAGAAGTATTGGGAATTTTACTCGGTTTTGGTGGACAAAATCTCGCAAGACGCTGGTGTTGGGAACACCGTATTAGAAGTTGCCGCTGGTACGGGTGCGATTTCGCTAAAGGTAGCTGAGCAAGCTGCGCGGGTTTATGGTGTGGACATTTCGCCGTTGATGGTTGACGAAGCGAAGAAGAAACTGGAAGAAAAAGGAATCGGGAATGTGAACTTTTCGGTGCACGATGCTTATTCACTACCTTTCGATAAAGACATGTTTGATACGGTCATTTGCTGCAGCGCATTACACAACATGGTAAATCCGGGAAAAGCTTTATCGGAGATGAACAGGGTGTTAAAGCCAGAAGGACGGCTGATAGCTCCAACTATATGTCAGGGTGAGTACTTTAAACACAAGCTAATGATGACGATTTTCAAACTCGTAGCAGGTTTTCCTGTTTTTCATAAGTTCAGTTTCGAGGAGTTATCAAACCTCGTCACGGAATCAGGGTTCATTATCAGGAACGAAGAAGTCATACGGGAAATGGTATTCCCTATTGCATATATAGTTGCTGAATTGAACATAGATGGAAAAATAGAGAGCGTATAAGAAGAAGAAAATGAAAAAAGTACTCACAGAATTGGATAAAGGCGAAAAAGGCAGAATAACAAAAATATTAAGTGGTATTGAAAGCAGTGCAAGCGGTGCAGGTCATGGGCATGGAGCAAGACATGGACAGACAGAACCAAGAAACGTGAAGCGTCTGAAAAATTTAGGTGTGCAGGTTGGAAAAGACCTGACGGTGATAGCCAAACAGCCATTTGGTCCGATTGTAATTGAGATAGATGACATACAAACCGCGATTGGAAGAGGAATGGCGCATAAAATTTATGTCAGTTTACGGGGTTCAGTTGACAGGGATCAGGAGGGGTAAATGAGTTCCAGGAGTTATCGTGATTTGGAAGCCTGGCAGAAGCCTGACAGCCGATCCCTGACCCCTGTGAACTTCAGTAAAAGGAGCTGAACAAAAAATGAAAATACTGTTGGTGGGGAATCCAAACGTAGGAAAAAGCGTGATATTTAACCGTTTAACCGGGTTGAACGTCACCGTATCAAATTATCCGGGGACAACGGTGGATTTCACGCACGGAAGCATGCGAGTTGGCAAAACAAAAGTGGAAC
>CABGHH010000214.1 GCA_902158745.1 Candidatus Methanolliviera sp. GoM_asphalt | reverse complement strand
GATCTCGATGATAGAGGCGATGCTATGCCACGGAATGGTCATCATCGGAGATCCCATCAAAACAGGCGGCCATTATGGAGTTGTCTCAATAGGAAAGCCTGACGATGAAACGTTGGAAGCATGTAAAGAATTTGGAAGAAGAGTAGGAGAATTGGTGAAGAAGTTAGGTTAATGCCCTCCTTTGAAAAGGAGGGTCATCAAAATTTATACCCCAACATCCTCAAGATTTTCTTCCTGCTTTCTATATCATCCTCCCCTTCTATCCCTATAGGATCAAAACCATCTATTACGCCGACAATACCTCTTCCCTGCTCAGTTTTAGCTATTATCAGCTGTATTGGATTGGCGGATGCACAAAAAATCGTGCAGACCTCAGGAACATCTTTTATCGTTCCCAAAATGTTTATAGGGAATGCTTCTTTTAGATAGATGATAAAGCTGTGCCCAGCGCCGATCTCCAGAGCCTTCTCTGCGGCAATCTTCTCCAGTTCTGGATCGTTGCCGGCGTGTCTGACCAGACGTTGAAGAGATGCTTCGCAGAAGGCGACTCCAAATTTTGCTTGAGGAACTGTATTGACAATTGCCTCGTATATATCTTCCACGGTCTTTATAAAATGCGATTGCCCAATGATTACATTAACTCCATCCGAAGGTTCTATCTCGACTTCTTTTAGTTCCAAAGTGATCACCTCTCATCTGAAGAGATCCTGCTATGTGGTTAAATATTTTTTGATCTTATCTTTGAAGGTGTATGGATGAGGTAAATTTATATAACTATGCTCAAGGAGAAAAATTTGGGATGACACGATGGAAGAATATCTGAAATCTAGTTATTTCATGGATTATGACTCTCTTCTCGTTAAAGATAGAGCTGAAGAGCTCGTTAGAAGCACCGACCATGGATTGGAGAGGGCAAAAAGAGTTTTTTATTTTGTGCGAGACGAGATAAGATATAACCCCTATCTATTCTCGTTCGATGCAGAAGACTTCATAGCAAGCAAAGTTTTGAATCGTGGGGAAGGATACTGTGTACAGAAAGCAGTTTTATTGAGCACTTTGGCAAGGGCGGTAGGCATTCCCTCCAGATTGGGGTTTGCTACCATCAGAAATAATCTCACACCAGAGAAACTTGTTAAGCTGATGGGCACCAATCTCTTTGTCTGTCACGGGTATAGCGAACTTTTCCTTGAGGGGCGATGGGTCAAGGCAACTCCCACCTTTGATTCTAAGATGTGCCAGAAGATTGGTGTGCCAACAGTAGAATTTGATGGAAGAAGAGATGCGATTTTACCCGAGTACAACAAAAAAGGAGAGCTTTATATAGAATATATTCGATATCACGGCTCCTACAGTGATCTCCCCCTGAAACGAATAGTAGAGATTGGGATGGAGACTTATGGAAAGTAAATCTTCTTGAAGTTTTGGGCTGGTCAAGATGGAGGATGAGAAGGTTATGGTTGGAAGAGAAGAGAAAAATCTAAAGCTCAAAGATAAAAATAATGATCTTTCTTCATTTTTTAAGCCGGAGAGCGTGGCAATAATTGGTTCCCTCTCACAAAGTTGGTTTGGTGGTCTGGTGATATTGAACAACCTGCTGGATTGGGGATATTCGGGTGGGATCTATCTGATCAACCCGTCTTACGATGAAGTCCAGGGTGTGAGGGTTTATCCAAACATTAAAGATCTCCCAGAGATCATTGATTTGGCGATCATAATGGCCGCCGCTCGGCAAGTTCCCTCGATAGTAAAAGATTGCACGGAGAAAGGTGTAAAGGCCATAATTATCGTGTCGGATGGTTTCGCGGAGAGGGATGAGAATGGGGCTAAGTTGCAGAGAGAAGTCGTCGAGACAGCAAGACGCACAGGAATTCGGATTCTCGGACCAAACACCGTAGGAACTGTAAATACCACGACCGGCCTGGTGACATCCCCCTATCCCATAGGTAGTAAGATCAAGAGGGGAAATATAGCCTTTGCTGCTCAAACAGGCTTAATTAGCCCAACGGGGTTGAACTATGGAGATTTCGGATATAAAATCAGTAAGATCTGTGACTTTGGTAATAAGTGCGACGTTGACGAGATTGATCTCATAGAATATCTGGCAGATGATCCGGAGACGAAGGTGATCGCGATGGAGATTGAAGGCATAAGGGATGGACGTAGATTTTTGGATGTAGCAAGAAGAGTTACTAAGAAGAAACCAATCTTGATCTTCAAGCCCGGAAGAACAAAAGAAAGTGCAAGGGCACTCATGTCGCACACAGGTTCTCTGGCCGGAGACAAAAAAATTTACGAATCAGCCTTTAAACAGGCGGGTATTATACAGGTTAATTCTCTTAGAGAATTGTTGGAGATCACAAAGGCATTCTCGTATCAACCAATTCCAAAGGGAAATCGATTGGGGATAATCACCATTACCGGAGCGGGAGGAGCAATGGCAACGGATGTTGCGATAGAATCTGGATTAGTTCTTGCCAAGCTTTCTGTGGAGACGAATGAAAAATTGTACGAAATTCACCCCTCGCTTGTGGGAAACCCTTCGGATGTGGGGCAGATAGCGGGTATGGGCATACCTCCATATAGAGAAGTGATCGAAGCGATGTTGAACGA
>CABGHH010000213.1 GCA_902158745.1 Candidatus Methanolliviera sp. GoM_asphalt | reverse complement strand
GTATCGAATATGACCAAATTTGGCATATAAGTACGTTTACACGGATCAAGAAAATATTACGACTGCATAATATAAACGAAGAATGGATAAGCGCTGAAAGAATAAGCCAACATTACGAATATTTGGTAGATTAAAGGATGTTAACGGGTTTTTGTTATTAGGCAACAAGTCTAGTGAATAAACCGGTGATATTACTCGTGGAGGACGATGAGTCTCACACCATGCTCGTGAAACGCTTTCTTAAAGATACTAATGCGGCAAAAGAGGTTTGCAGAGTGGCTGATGGAAAAGATGCGCTCGATTATCTATTCCGCCGGTTCAGATGTGATACTTCTCGATCTACGGATACCAAAGATCGATGGACTTAAAGTTCTCGAGAAGAGAAAGAGATCAGAAGAAGGGGTTTGAATTAACCCCAATCGAGGATACTTTCGATTATACTGTGAAGGTGGATAGGCACAGGAAATATGATAACGTTCTAAAAAATATTCTAAAAAATTCAATAGAAAATGACATGAGAGGAAAGGATAGGATTTTCATAATGAAGGATTTGGCATCCGTAGAGGAGGCAATTGAAGGAGAAGCGGAGAAGTGTAGTTAAAGGGAACCACAAAAATGAAAAACCGGGGAGATTAGAGGAGATTAGAGGAGATTAGAGGGAAAGAAGGATATAGAGGTTTTATTTTTGGAATTTGAGGCATTAGAAGAGAGATTATAAATTTCTTGATATTGGTTCTCCTCTCTTATTTTCTAATTTGGAGCGATTATAGGGATTTTTGATGTTAACGTTAATTACCCAAAAAAACACCCAAAAATGGCTTTTAACGTTAACACCTATTGAAGAGCTCTCCTCTCTTATTATTAGATTTAGGGCAGTGGAGATGCTTCTTTTTCGTTTTTTCCTGTTAACGTTAATATGGATTTGGAACAAGGAGAGGGCTTCTTTTCTATTTTTCTTGTTAACGTTAACAGCTTTTATAAGTGTTAACGTTAATATTAACGTTAACATTATGAAGAGAGATAAGATTGAGAGCACTCGTGAATGGTTGGGATGGATAATAAAGGAGCATGGAAATGATATTGGATGGCATAATGTAGGAGAGATAACGGCTTTGATGGACGATTTGAAGATAGAGATCGAGAGGAATAAGATGGCATGTAACAGAGCTAAGAGGCATAGACAAAAGAAATAAAAAACCGGGGAGATTAGTCTTGCAAATTATCTTTGTGAAGCATTAGATAAGACAATAACTTAATAAATTCTCTGATCTTTTGGAAAATTACCGTAGAAACTATCAGACTGTTCTCAGATAAACTCAAAGGAATCAATTATCTGATTTACTGTATCGATATATTTATCATAACTATTAAATACTCCAACAAAAAGAACTCCATATCCTTTATCTCCTTTCACGGTGTATAATTCCATCATTTTGTACTTTATTCCATGGATATTACGAGTATATACTATTCTTTGCGCAGGCATACCACCCAAAGATGCATCACTTACTTCTTCCAGTTCACAATGCGGCGATTTAGATAAGACATCAAGTCTATAATTTATCAATTTTTCTAATTCAACATTCTTCGTGAAATCATAGACATTTACTGAGCAAGTTATAACATTTTCTTTAATACGTGGTGATTTTAAGCCTTTTGGAGTTGGAGATAAGTCAAGCGCAAGGATAAGGCCTTGATATTCTTCTAAGTTGGAGAAATTCATCTTTTTTGGCATCAAACTACTCATGTCGATTATCTTCCAATTAGATGGGTATTTCATTTTAAAGCCGAGAGTTTTATTTTCATAGGTCAGAAAATCCTCTGGCTTTTCTTGAATCACAGAAACCTTATCGTTTCCTCCGTAAGTAGTCCAAAGGGAGCGGGCTGCCACAGTCGATATAGGTACAAGGAGAAGCAATAGGACAAGAGAAGCTAAGACTAACTTTCTTATTTTTTCTATCCTTCCCTTATTAAAAACTTTGGTAGTCATCCACACAATTTTTTTATCCAATTAACTTAAAGCTTTCTCTAATACTATGTTGTCGGACAACTCCCAATTATTATTGGTAAACAGACCATCTGATGCATGGGAAGGCAAAAAGGGGTGTTATATTGCCCTCTTTTTATTAAAAATCTAAAAACCTATCTAAGACCTCAAATAGAGAAAAGACGCTACTACAACTCCTTTTAAAATAGTTATCCGACAAGGCATGCTGTGTTGAATGATTATTTGAAAACCCGTCATTTCCGTTCTTTTGCCCTTTTAAACCCTAAAAACGCTTTTTGATGGGAGTTTAAAATAAGCAATTACAGTGCTTCTTTTTACTTTTCAAGGCTCTAAACAGCATATTTCTCGGTAGCTTATACAATTCATTCAACAAAGCAACAAGGACTATTTTACATTGATCTTTTATTTTACATTCTATATCTTTTGTAAACCTCGATGGCATCGGCTGATGGAGTAAAAAAGATACGTAGATGAGTTTCGTTACTTAAAAGCAAGGACATACTTCTCTAACGACATCGAGAAGCGTCCTCTTGTGAACAGTGAAGCTCTGTATCATCGGCTCGAAATATTCCCGATTCGCCAGATCGTAATCGGACGGCGTAGCTAAAGATAT
>CABGHH010000212.1 GCA_902158745.1 Candidatus Methanolliviera sp. GoM_asphalt | reverse complement strand
CATCACTGCAATTCGGTCGCTTATATGTTTTATCACACTCAAATCATGTGCGATGAATAGATAAGTGATGTGAAATTCCGTTTGCAGATCTCTCAATAAATTTATGATCTGGGCTTGTATTGAGACATCCAATGCCGATACGGGCTCATCTGCAACGATGAATTTTGGGTTTATTGCAAGAGCCCTTGCGATTCCTATCCTTTGTCTTTGTCCTCCACTGAATTCATGAGGATATCTATTCATTTGATCTGGAGTAAGTCCTCCTTTTAACATGAGGTCTATCAGTCTCTCTTCTTTTTCTTCTCTTGACGATATGAGATTATGCACCTCCATTGGCTCGACGATGGTATCTCTAATCGTCATCCTGGGATCAAGCGAAGCAAATGGATCCTGGTAAATGATCATCATTTCACGTCTAAACCTCTTCATTTCCTTCTTATTTAAGCGCGTTATATCTTGTCCATCAAAATAGATCTTGCCATCCGTCGGATCAAACAATCTCAAAATCACTTTTCCGCATGTGGATTTACCACAGCCGGACTCTCCTACGAGCCCGAGCGTCTCACCTTTTTTGATGAAAAAACTTATGCCATCCACTGCTCGTACGGCTTCCTTTTTCCGAAATCCACCTCCACCTGTCCAGAAATACTTCTTTAAGTTTTCAACTTCTACCAGTTTTTTCATCTTATTTGCAGGTTCTCTCCTTCCCTTCCAGCCAAATGGCATCTCACTAAATGACCATCCTCTACTTCGCATAATTCTGGTCGCACTTCAACACACTTCTTCGTGCAGAACTCACATCTTGGATGAAATGAGCATCCTGAAGGAGTATCTATTAGGTTTGGCACCGAGCCCTCAATCATCTCGAGATGCATAACATCTCGATCGAGACGTGGCGTCGATCTGCTCAATCCTTTCGTGTATGGATGTAATGGTCTTTCAAAAAGTGTCTCGACATTTGTGTACTCCATAATGTTACCAGCATACATTACCGCGACGTTATCACATGTTTCGGCAATCACGCCAAGATCATGAGTTATCAGTAATACGGAAGCTTTGAAATCTTCTTTCAAATTTTCAATCAATCGCAGGATCTGAGTTTGAATCGTCACATCCAATGCAGTGGTGGGCTCATCGGCAATCAGTAGAGCAGGATTACAGGATAATGCCATTGCGATCATTGCCCGTTGCCTCATTCCACCCGATAACATGTGAGGATACTCATTCATCCTCTTTTTAGGCTCGGGTATACCAACGATTTTCAGCATATCAATCGTTTTTTCTCTTGCCTCTTCTTCTCCTAGCCCTTGATGTAATTGGATGGTCTCCATGATTTCGTTACCAATTGTAAATACTGGATCGAGCGAAGTCATGGGTTCCTGGAAGATCATGGAGATCTTATTCCCCCTTATCTTCCTCATCTCTTTCTCACTCATCTTCAATAGATCTCGACCTTCAAAATATATCTCACCTTCTACGATCTTACCAGGAGGATTTTGAATCAACCTCATAATTGAAAGTGCGGTGACACTTTTACCACATCCCGATTCACCGACGAGACCCATCGTTTCTCCACGGTCTATCTTGAAACTGACCCCGTCTACCGCTTTTACAATCCCTTCATGCGTGAAAAAATAAGTTTTTAAGTTATTTACCCTAAGTAACTCCATATTTTTTTCTCCTACATCCTGAGCCTTGGATCGAGTGCATCTCTCAATCCATCACCCAATAAATTTAGTCCCAATACCGCAAGGACGATCGCGATACCAGGGAAAGTGGCAGCCCACCATGCACCGCTCACGATATACTCATAACTCCTTGCGAGCATAGCACCCCATTCTGGTGATGGTGGTTGAGCGCCCAAGCCAAGAAAGCCAAGAGCGGCACAATCGAGTATTGCACTCGCCAGCATCAAAGTTCCGTATACGATGATCGGTGCCAAGCTGTTAGGTAGGACGTGACGAAAGATAATCCTCATGTTGCTGGAACCAATTGCATGCTGAGCCTCGATATACTCCATTTCCTTGATATAAAGCACCGAGCCACGCATCACCCTCGTCATCTGTGGTGTGTAAAC
Organism: Candidatus Methanolliviera sp. GoM_asphalt; assembly: GCA_902158745.1. GTDB lineage: Archaea > Halobacteriota > Methanoliparia > Methanoliparales > Methanoliparaceae > Methanolliviera. Next base: position 552 of record CABGHH010000212.1, on the reverse strand, counting down.
GATGCCTATTGCGATCATAGCCTTCTCCAACCCAGGCCCTAAAACTGCCACGATCACGATTGCCAGAAGAAGAGCTGGAAATGCAAACAATATGTCAACGATCCTCATGATAATGCTGTCCACTGACCCACCATAATAACCGGCTGTTAATCCTAATAATATACCAAGCGATGTTGCGATACCAACCGCGACGAACCCCACACTCAGACTAATCCTGGCTCCATAAATTATTCTGCTCAAGATACATCGTCCTACGTGATCAGTGCCCAAAGGCTTTCCTTCTATTCCTTCTTCACTCCAAAATCCAGGTTTGAGGGAATACGGTTTATCCTGAGCTATTGGATCATTTGGTGCGGCGAGGGTTGCAAAGATTGCACAGAGGATGAGAAAAACGAGGATTCCCAGTCCAAACATCGCCGACTTATGTAGCCTAAGTAGTCGGAATAATTCTCCAATTCTCTTTTCTTTTCTCTTCCCCATCTTTACACCAAAATCTATTCGTAATGAATTCTTGGGTCAATATAGGCATACAAGAGATCGGTTACCAGATTT
>CABGHH010000211.1 GCA_902158745.1 Candidatus Methanolliviera sp. GoM_asphalt | reverse complement strand
TCGAGCTGATTTGCAATTTTAACACGCCTGTTGCGGTGCATTGTCACAATGATTTTGGTTTAGCAACGGTGAATTCAGTGGCAGCCGTGCTGGCAGGTGCGGAGGTGGTGCACGTAACGGTGAACGGGCTGGGCGAACGAGCGGGCAACGCATCGCTGGAGGAGGTAGTAACCGCTTTGGAACTGCTTTACGGTATGAAAACGAACATTGTAAAATCGAAATTATACGAAACATCGCGATTGGTCAGTAATCTGACGAAGGTGCCCGTTGCGCAGAACAAGCCGCTTATTGGCGATAACGTATTTACGCACGAGTCCGGGATGCACGTTCACGGCACGTTAGCAGATACGACCTTATACGAGCCAATGGACCCCGAGATAGTAGGGAGGAAGAGGCGATTTGCATTTGGTAAGCATACAGGTACGGCATCGGTGAAGATGGCACTAGAGGAGCAGGGGATTCAGGCAGACAAGGAACAAATGAGTGAGATACTGGCAAAGGTAAAAGAGCTCGGGGATAAGGGTAAATTGGTTACCGATGCGGATTTTCAGGCAGTGGTGGATAACGTGCTGCGTATCGAGAGAGGCGAGAAGATAAAACTTGTTGACTTATCCGTGGTCTCGGGGAAGAACGTGTATCCAACAGCGTCAATAAGATTGGAAATAGACGGTGAGGACGTGGTAGAAGCAGCTGTTGGAGTAGGTCCGGTGGATGCCGCGATAAACGCATTGAAGAAGGGAATGAGGGGGATGGAAATGGCGGATTTGCGACTCGAGGAGTATCATGTAGATGCCATTACAGGTGGAGCCGATGCGCTGGTGAACGTTGTGGTGAAGATGAGTAGAAGAGATAGGACAATAACGGCAAGTGGCGTAAGCGAAGATATAGTCCTCGCATCGTTGTATGCATTAATTAATGGTGTGAACAGGTTGTACCAGTGACGTGATAGAAGTAGAATAGAAGAGAGACATAGCCGAGGAAGAAATAAGGTCTGCGTTTGTTTGGCAGTAAAACATTCTCACGTGGACTGGACTATTTTGAACGCGGATGCTTTTCTCGCATCGCTTGAAAGACGGAGTAAAAGAGAGCTTATAAAGATAACAATAGCTGATCAATGATAGAATATGAGCCTGATTTGGCATCGAAATTGGCTTTTTTACATTAGTGGGAAAACGAGGGGGAATCTTGATGCGATTTCAAAAAGGGTTAAATGGATATTAAGAGGGGACTTGGATTATTATTCGGTACACGGCGCAGTTGGAGAACTTGAGGAGGAGGAGCATTTTAAGGACGCCGCGGAAGTTTTTCTTTTATGCACTTGATGGGCTTTACTTCTCCTTTATTCGAGCAGAATAAAACTATCGGCGAAGAATCATCCATGCATCCGCTCACGTCAGCGTGAAGCGGATATTAACCAGGTAAAGGAAAGAAAAATCAAGCACATCCGGGAGGAAACGAGGTATAAATACGGGAATGCAAGCGAAGTTACAAAGAAATGCCCAACATCAAAAATAAAAATGAGGGGGTGAGGGGAAAAATACCCCCTGGGTTTTTTTGTTATTCCATTAGTTTCTTGAGTGGCGGAATTATCCGGGGATATCCCACCGCCATCATGTGACATCCAGCAGCCGGCGTTCCCTTTAGATGCTCCAGGAACCCTGTGAAGAATTCTATGTTTACCCTGTCCACCTCTTCCTTCTTCTTTTCCTTGTCCTTTATCTGTTTCGTCGCCCTCATGTTCTCTAAATAATCCGGTGGCACGTCCACGCCCGCAACGTATTTATCGAAGAAATCCGCCTGTCCGAACGTCCTTGCAGGGAAAATCCCGACCAGAATAGGGACATCGATCTTCCCCAGCTCGTTAAAGAACTTATCCAGCACGTCCGTATAGTAAACGACCTGAGTTTGCAGGTATTCCACACCGGCATTGACCTTTCTCTTCACCTTGCCAACCTCAGCCTTCAAGTGCGCTGCTCCGGGTGCCGCTGCACCACCCACATGCAGTTTCGGTGGGTCTTCTATGTCATTACCTCCAAGGTCCTTGCCCTCGTCCACCATTTTCCGTATCATGTGTATCAACGTGGTAGAGTCCAGGTCGAAGACAGGTTTCGCATCCGGTGTATCACCCAATGACACGTGGTCGCCCGCTAACGCTAAGATATTCTTTATCCCTAATGTGCCGGCACCAAGCACGTCGGATAGAAGCGCCATACGATTCCTGTCCGAACACCGTAACTGGTAAACACACTCCATACCCGTCTCTTTTTGGATTTTATACGATGCGGCAAGGCTGCTGACATAAGCAAAACTCTGCGGATTGTCGGTTACGTTACAGGCTACCACTAAACCCAGCAACTCCTTCGCCATCTCTATCGGCTCGTTGACGTTACCTGCTTTTTCGGGCTCTAACTCGCCTGTGAAGACGTATTTCCCTTCTTTAAACTCTCGCATCAAATCGCTATAAACTTCATCTGTCATTTTTTTCCTTCACTCCCTCCCTCTTTTTTTGCTTCCTCTTCTTCGGCTGGTGGCTTAGCGAACGCCATAGACATGTAGCCACTGATGGTGTTAAGGTTCATCATAGCGCCCATCATGTCCATCATACCCATAGGCTTTTCCAACTCGAATA
>CABGHH010000210.1 GCA_902158745.1 Candidatus Methanolliviera sp. GoM_asphalt | reverse complement strand
ACATATTTGGGAAAGTATTTTATAGGAAAGGAATTTGAGGGGGAATGATGAAGAGACGTTCATTGATATTAATAACAATCGGGCTTCTTGTGGTGATACTCGCCGCATACGTCGCTCTCAGTCCTGATGGCGGGATGCAGTATAAAAAGATAACGATAGGCTACCAACCATCCACACATCAGGTGGCAGAGATGATAGCGATGGAGAAGGGGTGGTGGGAGGATGATCTAAAGGAATTTGGTGTCGAAGAGGTGGATGACAAGGTCTTTCCGAGTGGACCACCGGAGATGCAGGCGATGCTCGGCGATGAGATAGACGTGGCATACGTTGGGGTTGCACCGGCGATAACCGCGATAGGTCAAGGACTCGATGCAAAGATCGTTGCCGCCGTAAATACGCAAGGGTCTGCGATCGTTCTCATACCCAAGATCGCGGAGAGATATAAGGATCCACAATCTTTGAAGGGGCTTAAAATAGCTACATTCCTACCGGGATCGGTACAGGATACACTCTTGAGAACTTGGTTGAAGGAAAATGAGATAAACCCGGATAAGGATTTAGATATAGTTCCCATGGGTCCAGGAGACGCTATAACTGCGATAGAGAGCGAAAGGGTGGATGGTGTATTTCTTCCGTCTCCATCTCCTTCCAATATTGTTCTTGATGGGAAGGGAAAGATCGTCGTTAAGTCGGGGGAGATGTGGCCAGATCACGCATGTTGTGTACTTTTGGTCAGTGGAGATTTGATCAGAGGGCATCCGGAGATCGTTGAACAGATCGTAAAGACGCATATAAAGGCGACTAACTACATATATGAAGAGCTGGACGATTCCATAGAGATATGTTCGGATAAAACGGGAATACCAGGAGATGTGGTAAGGTATTCCGTCCAAGCATGGGATGGGAGATGGGTCTCCGATCCTCGCCCGATCGTTGGTTCTTCTCTGGAATATGCAGGATATCAGTATGACCTGGGATATATACAAAAAATCCTTGGAAGCGATGAGCTCTTTGACCTTAAATTCTATAAAGAGGCGTGAATAGATCTTTTGGGAGTTAGATGAGGATGGGGCATAAATTTAGAGAGAGGAGATACGTCGTAGAAATATCATCCTTGGTCACCTTTTTGGCAGCATGGGAACTCGTGGCGAGGTTTTTGATAAAAAGTGAGATCAAGCTACCGACCCTCTCTTCAACGATTCTGGCTCTCTTCGGTGAGGGATATAAACTGGTCTTCAATATCGGAATCAGCATGCTGCATCTATCGATAGGACTCTCTCTTGCCATATTAATTGGCATACTCATCGGTTCACTCATGGGATGGTTCAAGATCGGTTCGAGAATCGGTGATCCAATAGTAGAACTCCTGCGTCCCATACCCCCACTCGCCTGGATACCATTTGCAATCATATGGATCGGTTTAAATCACCAGTCTGCGGGGTTCATCATCTTTATAGGCGCATTCTTTCCCATCCTGACGAATACGTATACTGGGTTTAAGAACGTCCCCCCAATCTTGATCGAGAGTGCCAAGGTTTTGGGTTGCAATAAGGGAACTAAACTGATCAGATACGTGGCGCTTCCTGCATCCTTGCCGTTTATTGTGGCTGGGATACGGATATCTGTTGGTGTAGGCTGGATGTGTGTCGTTGCTGCGGAGATGTTTGTCGGGGGTAACTATGGTCTCGGGACTTGGCTCTGGCAGTACTACGCTTTACATCAGATGAATAGAGTTATGGCATACATGATAGTATTGGGATTGATCGGTTTGGCAATGGACAGGTGCTTGAGGTTTCTTGAGAGAAGAGTATCAAAAGGAGAGGTATAGTTTTTGAATGTCAAATTATCGATTGAATGTGTCTCAAAGAGATTTAAAGATAAACTCGTGTTGGAGAAGCTAGATATAGATATTATGGACGGAGAGTTTGTCTGCGTCGTGGGGCCTAGCGGATGCGGAAAGACGACGCTTTTGAGGATCATAGCAGGTTTAGAAGAACCATCAGAAGGTAATATATTGTTGGATGGGAGAGAGATAAACGGTCCCTCTCCGGATAGGGGAATGATCTTTCAGGAGTACTCGCTCTTTCCCTGGAAAACCGTAAGAAAGAACGTCTCTTTTGGTCTCGAGATCGATGGTATGCCGAGAGAGGAGATCAATAGAACGGTGGAGAAATATATAAAGATGGTCGGTCTATCAGGGTTTGAGGAACATTATCCAAAAGAGATATCAGGGGGGATGAAGCAGAGGGTAGCCATAGCAAGGGCCCTTGTAAAGGATCCATTCGTCTTTCTGATGGACGAGCCTTTTGGGTCGCTGGATGCCCAGACGAGAAACATGCTCCAGGACGAGTTATTGGAAATATGGGAGAAGACGCAAAAAACGATCATTTTTGTGACTCACAGCGTGGATGAAGCTCTGTATATAGGTGATAGAGTTGTGGTGATGTCTGCAAATCCTGGAAGAATCACTAAGATAATTGATGTGGGTGTAGAAAGACCGAGAGAGAGGACAGATTTGAAGATTATGGGAGAAAGGAAGGAGATACTTGACCTCCTCGAGGTTGAATTGAAAAAACTGCTTATAAGATGATATGAGAACGATCGAATGGAACGATATTGAGAATTGTATCG
>CABGHH010000209.1 GCA_902158745.1 Candidatus Methanolliviera sp. GoM_asphalt | reverse complement strand
ATAGTGATAGCTATCCCTTTTTTTATGATAAAAATGAACTGTTTTCTGGTTTTTCACCATTATCTGAAATATAATGATGAGAAATATAAAAAAATTGTGTAAAATATGTTTTAAAATCTTCTAACATGCAAAAAATGGCTATTGAAAAATGTGAAAAAGTTGAAAATCACTAGAAAAATCGATAGTGCCGTATTAGAGGAAGCTTTAAGTTGATAAGGCGAAAAGAAGTTGTGTGAAGATGAGTAGATAAGTAATTAATAGAAATTTTTATGACAATAAAATGAACATATATAAGTGAGGGAATATATAAGATGATACCAGAAGACGGTGGAAAAGATTATTTGGGTGATTTAGATGAGAGATAATATATTTATGATTGTCTCCGATGAGGAGATAAAGAATGGCATGGCGACCGACGTCTATTTTTTGCGAACGGAAGAGATACTTAAGAAGAAGGGGATAAACCTACAAGTTGTGGCAGAAGTGACCGCAAGCTCATTGGATGGGTGGGGCGTTCTATGCGGCTTGGAAGACGTCTCAAAACTTTTGGAGGGATTGCCTATAGACGTCTATGCGATGGATGAGGGATGCGTATTCTATGAAAGAGAACCCGTTTTGAGGATTGAAGGAAAATATCTCGATTTCGCCAGATATGAAACATCCATTCTTGGATTTCTCTGCCAGGAATCCGGGATCGCCACGAAGGCCGCGAAGATAAAATATGCGGCGCAAGATAAGAACGTCATATCCTTTGGAACTCGGAGGCAGCATCCTGCACTCGCCGCCGTCGTGGAGAGGAGCGCGATGATTGGTGGGATGGATGGGATAAGCAACGTTGCAGGAGGTAAGATGATAGGGATCGTTCCCGCGGGGACGATTCCTCATGCCCTGATAATCGCAATGAGAGATCAGAGGGAGGCATGGAAGGCATTCGATGAGTTGATGCCTGCGGATGTTATGAGAACAATGCTCATCGATACGTATTACGACGAAAAGACCGAGGCGATAGCCGCTGCTGATACTTTAAAAGAGAGATTGGATGCGGTAAGGCTTGATACGCCATCTTCGAGAAAGGGAAACTTTAAAGAGATCATAAGAGAGGTGAGGTGGGAACTCGACATAAGAGGATATGAAGATGTGGGGATATTCGTATCCGGTGGGATGGACGAGGAAGATATATATGAATTGAGAGACGTCGTGAACGGATTCGGCGTTGGAAGTTGTGTTGCGGGTGCAAAACCGATCGATCTCGCGTTGGATATCGTAGAAATGGATGGGAAACCATGCGCGAAGCGGGGGAAATACGGTGGAAAGAAGCAGGTGTATAGGAAGTGGGAAGAGATGGAGGATAAAATTGTTTTGAGTCCTCAAAAAGAGGAGATGAAAGGAGATCCGCTCTTGAAACCGATCATCAAAGATGGTAAAGTATTAAGAAAATTCCCGATGAAAGAAGCCAGAAAGCTTTTATTGAAAGAGTTGGATCTTTTGTAATCTAAAGAAGATCGACGATGAATTTTGCCAATTTTTCTCTCTTTTCACTATCTTTCATGATTGTATCGGTCTTACAAACTTCCACTCCCTCGATCTTCACCTCTTCTTCATCTCTATAATCAACGATGAAGACGTCCATTATATTTTTATAAAATTCTGCTACTCCTCTAGAAGAAACTTCTATACCTTTTGCATTCATGAACGATGCAGCCGGTCCGCTGACAGGCTTTCTTTCAATGATCGGTGAGACGACCACCACATATTTATCTTTCAAGAGTTCCCTCATCTTCCCAACAGATAAGATCGGAAGAATACTTGATATCGGATTGCTAGGACCTATCAAGACATTCTTCTCTTCTCTTATCAAATCTTTTATCTCCTTTGTCATCCTTGCATCTTCTATATGCTCAAAGTAAATATCATCGATTCTCGGTCTTCCGCCCCGATAAACCCAAAATTCCTGAAAATGCATCTCTTCCCTTCCACTTCTTATCATCGTTCTTATATCCTCGTTGCACATCGGAAGAACCTTCTGTCTTACACCGAGAGATCTTGCTAAGATCAAATTTGCCTCCGTCTTGTTCTTATTATCTCGTAGGAGATTAGATCTGAATATGTGTGTTGCCCTATCCAGGTCTCCAAGCATCATCAACTCACCGAGCCCCATCTCTTTTATTCTCTCGTGCGTCTTGAACGTATCTCCCCTTATTCCCCACCACTTATCCTCATTGATGATGCCGGCGAGCGTATAGATGACCGAATCGATGTCGGGACAGATGATATTTCCAGATATCCATATATCCTCCGCCGTATTTACGATAACGGCAAAATCTTCTATAATCTCTTTCAATCCTGCTAAAAGCTTTGGAGTTCCCGTTCCGCCTGATAGAACGATCATGGCAACACAAATTTTTTATCTCTATTTGAATATCCCGAAAATCCGAAGGATTCTTGAAGATTCTTGAAGATTCTTGAAGACACAACAAGTTGGATAAGTCCCTAAGAAAAAGATTAAGTATTAGATGATAAAAAAAGGATCGTTACCCGCCTTAACTCAATGGCAGAGTGCGCGGCTGTAGTACGTGTGCACATAGTGATGTGCAATAATCCGCGCAGAAACCGCGATGTTCCCGGTTCAAATCCGGGAGGCGGG
>CABGHH010000208.1 GCA_902158745.1 Candidatus Methanolliviera sp. GoM_asphalt | reverse complement strand
ATATAAAGCTCTCTGCAATGAGGAGAGCTGGAATGCTCAAAAAACCTGAGAAAACCTTGCTTGAAGTATTCTTGAAGTTCATTCCCTTTTTAGATCCTGGATAACTTTTTGTCTATTTTTGGGTTTACCAAAGAGTAATCTAATAGCGATAGCTATCCCTTTTTTTATGATAAAAATGAACTGTTTTCTGGTTTTTCACCATTATCTGAAACATAATTATGCGAAATATAAAAAAATTGTGTAAAATATGTTTTAAAATCTTCTAACATACAAAAAATGGCTATTGAAAAATGTGAAAAAGTTGAAAATCACTAGAAAAATCGATAGTGCCGTTTATTTAGTGATTTTCATTATTTGAATGCACCGCATCATGACTCTTTTTTATCCAAAATCAGTTCTATAAACTCCGATGTCTCCTTTACATCCCCTATTTCCTCTTTATCAACAAGTACTGTATTTTCTATCTTCTCTGAGGATGGTTTTCCATCTAAGATGAAGACGGACTGCGTCTCTGTGACAGAGGAGATGCTGCCTGTCAACTTTGCCCGTCTTAACGCCGTCTTGTTTAGATGGCATATACCGGTCAAAATTAATTCATCTTTAATTTTGGAGAGGGCATTGAACGGGGCATAATTTATCGGAAATACGTCGATCCCAACATTTTTTAACAGATCTATGACCGCCTGCTCTAATAAAGACAATTTTTTGCCTCTTTCTTTCGTATCTTCGGCATCTGCCCCCTTCCCCTTCAACGAAAATATATCTATGCCCAATGCAAGTGGAATACTTAAAATATTCTCCATCTTCACCGCTAGATCGAGCGTGGCGTTCATCCCGTCCTCGTATTTGCTGATCGTTCTCCTCGAAACGCTCAACTCAGAGGCTAAATCTCCGATGCTCAAATTTAAATTCTTTCTGGCAGCTCTCAGTCTATCCTCATCTATTTTTACATAAAGCCCGCCCGCTTCTGCATAGACAAGTGGAGGGACGTTTTCTATAAAGCAATCGTAGAGCGTATCCACATTTATGGAGGGGACACCACACTTGAAATAGACTACACCCCTTTTAAGGGATTTATTACCCCTTTTTTTTCCGATCATTAGGGGAGATGCGGAGAGATAGTGACTAAGCCTTATCATCTCGATGGTACTATCTCTCCTTATACCATCCAGGTTTATCAGGATCTTTAAGAACAGCAGCTGCTCATCCCTTCTGGCGGCAAGATCGAAACAGCCTGGCCTGATGGTGCATCTCTCTGAGACAAAAAAACCGGCATCCATCAAAATATCTATTACGCCCCTTATCACTCCTTCTCTTTCACCAGACGCCATCTTTAGACTTCCACTCTCTTTGACAAAAGATTATATGAAGCGTGATATATAAGTGTTAGGTTTTTTGGGTATGAGATGTTTATAGGAATAGACGATACAGATTCGACAGAAGGTATGTGTACCACTTATTTGGCACCAATCTTATATAAAGAGTTGAAAGAATATGGGGGAATTCCGGTAGAAATCCCATATTTAGTTAGATTAAATCCTAACATCCCATATAAGACAAGAGGAAACGCTGCCATCTGTATGAAAGTATCTCTGGAAGATGGTAGGAAAGAAAGAGTTCAAGAGAGGGTCATTAAATGTGTTGAAAGTTTGGCATTTTTCTCCGATCCAAGAACAAATCCAGGAATCGTTTTTGTGGATGAACCTGACAAGGATGCGGTTGAAGATTTGAGGAATTTCTCCAAAGCCGCGTTACATAGGATAGTGGAGATTGATGAAGCGAGGAACCTGATAAAAGAACATAACTTCGATGCTCGCGAGTACAAGAATGGCAGGGGAATAATCGGTGCGTTATCTGCCATTGGAATAGCTTCGGATCTGAAAAAAAACGATCATACCTACGAGCTAATAACGTATAGAAGGAGAGAAAACCTTGGAAAGAAGAGACGCATCGATGAAAGATCTGTCTTTTATGTCGATAGGATCACATATCCAAAGACGTGGGATACGGTAGATCTGGCAAACGGAAGGATCGTTCTATCTCCCTCTGGAAAGGATCCTGTTCTCTATGGGATAAGGGGAGATGATATAGATGAGATCTTTAAGGCGTCAAATCTCATAGAGGGCGAGCCGATTTGGGGAAAAACCCTTTTTATGACGAATCAGGGAACAGATGGACATCTAAAGAGGGTATCTATCAAAGAGATGGAGGAGTACGGTTCTTATATCGTGAAAGGGATCGTCTCAAAAGTTCCTGTGGTCATGGAAGGTGGCCACCTCTTCTTCGAAATTTCAGATGATTCCAAGAGCGTAAGATGTGCCGCATTTGAACCGACGAAGCAGTTCAGGAATATCATAAGAAAATTAAAGATCGGAGACGAAGTAGATGTCTATGGAGGATTTAAGAAAGATACGATGAATTTAGAGAAGATAAATATAAAAAAATTGAATGATCTGGTAAGTAGAAATCCTATATGCCCAATATGTGGTAAAAGGATGAAGTCAGCCGGAAAAGATCAGGGATTCAGATGTAAAAGGTGTAAAACAGAGATTAAAGAGAGAGAAATAGATAAAGTTGATAGAGTAATAGAAGAAGGGTTGTATGAAGTTCCTCCGTCTGCAAGAAGACATATTTCAAAACCACTCATACGGATGGATGAGAAG
>CABGHH010000207.1 GCA_902158745.1 Candidatus Methanolliviera sp. GoM_asphalt | reverse complement strand
CGCCGTGATCGCCGTCTCCTTATATCGCTGGCAAAGAGAGAACGGTTGGTCTTCTCCCCCCGCTGAGACGAAGGCATATCTCTTGATAGGGGGCGACCTCTCGGGTATCCAGCGGTTTATATTCGATCTTGCCAGTCCACAAGAGGCGCGACCGGGCATGTCAAAGCGGTTGAGGGGGAGATCTTTCTGGCTCACGCTCTTGATGGATGCGATCGCGACCAAGATTATCGATGATCTGGATTTACCAGAGACGAATATACTATGGAATACAGGAGGGCATTTCTTGATCCTCGCTCCAAATTTGGATGCTTATCGAGATAAGATAGGGAAGATTAGACGGGGTATAAATAAACGTTTATTAACAAGATATGGTGGAAAGTTGTTTCTGGCATTAGAGCACATACCTTGCAATGAAAGAGATTTAACTAATTTTTATAGTATAACGAAAGATTTGGCACAGAAGACGGATCGTTCAAAGAGGCAGAAATTCATCGATTGTGATCTCCAATTTGAGGAGATGGGTGAAAATAAGAAGATAGAAGAGCACTGCATCGTCTGTGGAAGACCACTGATAGAGAAGGACGAGGCGATAGATAGAAAATGTGATGCCTGTAAAACAGATGAAGAACTTGGACAAGAGCTTGCAAAGGCAGAATACTTGATGAAGGGATTTGGTCTAAAATCCAAATTTAATTTTGGAGATATTGGAATAGATATAGGCTATCGCCTTGTCCCGAAGGACGAAGATCATAAAAAATTAGCGGATGAACTAAATCGGTTGGGAGACGATAAGGCCTTCGTTTATAGATTAAACAACACGGATTTTCTAGATGAAAATCTCATAAAGGCTCACCCAAATACGTCTTTTGGCTTTAAATTTCTTGGTAACACCGTTCCAATTGATGACGAAGGTAAGGTCTTATCGTTTGAATACATCGCCCAGATGAGCAAAGGAGCGGAAAAGATAGGTGTTTTAAAGGCGGATGTGGATAATCTTGGAAAGATATTTGCGGGAGGATTGAAAGAAGAGGAAAGGTCAATCTCGAGGATTCACACGATGAGTTCGATCTTCGAGATCTTCTTTGCAGGTTTTTTGAACAGAATATGCGAACGATATCGTCTTTATTCCGTTGATGGGATGGATGAAGAGACGTTCAAGAAGATCAGCAGGCGGCATAAGATAAGGAGATTAGATTTGAATGATGAAGAAGGAAGTTCAAAAACACTCTACGAACTTGGTAAGAAGAACAAAGATGGTGCTTGGACATATTTAGAGGAGAAAGATGAGAGAGCAATAGAAGAAGAGTTCGGTCTAAAGATTCTGAGACGCGTGTATAAACTGTATATTACCTACTCTGGTGGCGATGACCTTTTAATCGTTGGGCCTTACGATACCATAATAGAACTTGCACAGGATATAAGAAACGAGTTCAAGAGATTTACGTGTGATAATCCTGATATAAATATCTCAGCCGGAATTGCCGTAGTCGATCCACATTATCCCATATCTAGGACAGTAGAACTGGCTAATAAGAATCTGGAAGAGGCAAAAGGTTTCGATGAAAGAAAAAATAGGATTTCGTTGTTTAACGATGTTATTAGATGGGATCTCGGATATGACGAGAAAGATTTTGAGACACTCTTTTCAGTCGCAAAGAGGTTGGAAGAGAATGTAGAAGATAAGACCATATCCAAAGGTTTCATCTATTCGCTCTTGAGGATGTGGAGGACCACCTTCCCAGATTTGGACGATCTATCGGTAGAAAAGCAGATAAAGGCACGATTGGAGCGGAAGAGGTATATGCCACATTTGAAATACCAATTGGCGAGGAATATAAAGGATAAAGGCAAGAGGGAAAGTCTTCAAAAATCCAAAGGATTTTTGATATGCCAAAAATCGAAAATTTTTGAGCACATTGAAAAGGATGTTAAGTCCTGTATGCCATGGATACGAATTCCGGCATCATGGGTCAGTTTGAGAGAGAGGTGATTAGAGATGTATGATAGAGATAGAAGAGATAAGGGTTATGGAGGAGAGAGGCGGGGTGGATATAGAGAAGATAGAAAAGTTAGCGAGATAAAAGAGGTGATCCAAAAAATAAACAGTTTACAAAGTTTAAACCAGTTGGATGTGAAAGAGATTGCAAAAGAAGGAGGATATGCCGAACAGGTTGCAAAATCGCTCAAGGACCTCAAAACAACCCAATTAAGGAAGTTGTTTGGTGAGATAAAGGAAAATGAACGTAAATTGAATGAGAAGGACTGGAAGGATATCGAGGCAGATTTTTACATGATACGACCGAATCTGGCGTATGCAAAGGCAAGAAGACTTGTTCCAGATGATTTCTTTAAATTGATGAGTGTGTGCATGAGTAAAGTTGATAGTGGCAGTGATGAACAAAAAAAGGAGAATTACAGGCGTTTTGTTCAGTTCTTAGAAGCGATCGTTGCTTACCATAAGTACCATGGGGGTGATTGAATGATATTGAGATTTGATAGAAATATCTTGATTTGTGGCAGGATCTTATGTAAAACTGGTTTGCACGTCGGTGGAGTCGCTGAGACGACAGAGATAGGTGGAACAGACAGTCCTGTTATTTTAGACAGGTTGAAAAAAGTTCCCATAATTCCTGGATCTTCTCTGAAGGGAAAGATCAGATCGCTCCTTGAGTTAGAGT
>CABGHH010000206.1 GCA_902158745.1 Candidatus Methanolliviera sp. GoM_asphalt | reverse complement strand
ATGAAAGAGGAGGGATATACCTTAGATGTGCCGGAGAAGAAAGAAGATCTCCTCAATCTCTTCATGGATAATGGTCAGGTGAACAGTGGAGATTGGACATCGATGGAAGAGACGGCTAATTATGCGGTGAAGATATCCAGGGAGAGATATGAAAAATGGCTGTATGGCATTCCCACCGTCCCGAGGGGGAAGATGTTAGATTCGTGGGGCGATCCACCAGGCGAGATAATGACGCATGAGCAAAATATATTCATACCAGGCGTCGATCTTGGGAATGTGTTCATCGGGTTACAACCGTCGCTCGGGATGCACGAAAACCCGGAGGAAGCATTAAAGGCGTACCACGACAAGAGCACTGCCCCTATCCATCAATATCTTGCATTTTACAAATGGATAGAAGAGGAATTCGATGCAGTGATACATTTTGGAACGCACGGCACACTCGAATTCAGAGAAGGAAAAGAGGTTGGCATGTCAAAGGACTGTTTTCCAGATGTACTCATCGGAGACATGCCCAATATATACGTTTACATGGTGGACAACACTTCAGAGGCCACGATCGCGAAGAGGAGAAGCTATGCACTGATGATAAGTCACGCTTCACCCGCTTATATGGTCTCCGATGCCTATGACGAATACGCGGAACTTGACGATCTTTTACAGGAATACCACCGCGCGAGAACGAGAGATCCAAGAAGGGCAAAGATCGTACATGAGGATCTCATGGAGAAGGCAAAAGATCTCCATCTGGAGGGATCTGTGGAGGATATATACGATAAAATCTTTGAGATGAAGCGATCGATAATCCCTAAGGGATTGCACTGCTTGGGAGAGAACCTCAATGAAGATGGGATCATAGAATATGTGACCTTTGCCCTAAGATACGATAGAGGGGATGTAAAATCGCTGCATCGCATCATTGCTGAAGAAGAGGGCTACTCCTATTCAGACCTTCTTAAACATCCCGGAACAGTATCAAAGCATAAAACTCATGCACAGGTGCTGGAGGATATAGAAGAGCGGGTCATGCAAATTGTCGAGGAACTGGCGAGCAGGAGAGATGTTTTAAGCGTGGCAGAGATGTTTTCCTCCTTCTGTAAGAATACCAGAGAAGAGATCGAAAAGACACTCTCATTCGCTTTGGATCTAATCGATAGAGCGGAATCTTGCGATGAAATAGGTGGAGTATTAAATGCGTTAAATGGCGGATATATCCTTCCAAATAAGGGCGGGGACATGGTGAGATCACCAGGGGTACTGCCGACTGGCAGGAACATATATGGCTTTGATCCGACCAAGATTCCAACGGCGGCAGCATACGAAAGAGGGGCACAGATTGCGGAACAGACGCTTGAAGAGTACTTTAAGAGAGAAGGAAGATATCCTGATAGCGTTGGAATTGTGCTTTGGGGATTTGAGACCTCGAATACGGAAGGTGAGACGATAGGGCAGATCCTAAGATTGATCGGCGTTGAGGTAGTATCAGGCTTAACAGATGAAAGATGTGGCTGGGGGTATTTTTCCGATCTGAAAATTATCCCGTTGGAGGAATTGGGCAGACCAAGGATCGATGTGATGATGAACATCTGTGGTATGTTCAGAGATATGTTTCCCAATATCTTGGAGCTATTGGATAAGGCATTCAAGATGGTTTCGGAGCTTGACGAATCAAAGAATGAAAATTTAGTGGCAAAACATACAACAGAATTAAAAGAGAAAGCATTTGAACTTGGTATTGACCCAGAGATATGTCATCTCAGAACCTTTGGTCCCGGTGATTCAGAGTACGGGACGATTATGCCATCTCTAATTGAAAGCTCTCAGTGGGAGAGTGAAGAGGACCTTGCAGATGAATATATCTCCGGTATGAAGCATCTTTACGGGAAAAATATCTCAGGAAAAGATGCAAAAAAGATCTTTGAGTACCACGCATCGAACGTAGAGATTGTTTCACAGGTCCGAGATTTTACCGATTTTGAGATAACAGATTTGGACCATTATTATGAGTTCAGTGGTGGCTTATCTACGGCGGTCAAGAAAATCTCGGGAAAAAGGCCATACATGTTGATCAGCGATACCACGAAGGAGACGATCAAAACAGAAGACATTGCCGATGCAATTGAAAGGGGAATTCGAACAAGAACGGTGAATCCAAGATGGTTAGATGAAATGTTAAAACATGGGTACGATGGTGCTCTGAACATCGAGGACAGGGTTGAATACGTCTTGGGACTGGCGGCAACAACAAATAAGGTGGCTAACTGGATATGGGATGAAATAGCGGATAGGATCATCTTTGATGATAGAATACGAAAGAAGATGGAAGAATCCAATCCGTGGGCAATGGAAGATATTATAGAGCACTTATTGGAGGCTGAAAGAAGAAAATACTGGGAAACCACAGAGGAAGAACTTGAGAAGATTAAGAATATGTATTTAGAGGTTGAAGGCTGGATTGAAGAAAGAGGAGAAGAGAAACCAAAAGCTTGGAGAAACTCCCTAAGGGAGAAATACGAAGAAGAATATTAACAGGGGAAGTAAAGATGACTCATCACATTAGAAGAAAGATATTACCATTTACAGCAATCGTTGGACAGGAGAAGATGAAGAAGGCGTTGATATTGAACGCGATAAACCCTAAGATCGGTGGTGTTCTGATCAGGGGCGAGAAGGGTACGGCAAAATCCACTGCGGTAAGGGCGTTGGC
>CABGHH010000205.1 GCA_902158745.1 Candidatus Methanolliviera sp. GoM_asphalt | reverse complement strand
AAGAGGATAAGCTCGATGATTAGGCGGTCTCGACGCCCTTCGCATCTATCCAGAAGTGCTTTAACCTCTTCATCTTTGAGATATTTTGGAAGACGCCTAATAGATTTCTTATTTTTCGGTTTTGGCTGTTCATTGCGTCCTACCGAAGGTAGGATATAATCACCTTTGATTTTACCTTTCATATAGGATAGAATGTTAAATGTGAGCATAAAAGCCTTTCCAAAGGAAGGAGGAGGCGGCTTCTTTTAGATATAGATTTAACAAAAGATCAAAATTGTAAAGTCTAACCGGAGTGTCCTGTATCTATTCTAATCTTCCAGCATGATTTGGCAATGTTTCTCAGATAGTCATTTTAGGACATTCTCAATGGCACAATTTGACCCCATTTGACCCCATTTGAACCCCCCGCCATAAAAGGGTGGTGGGGTGTAAGTTCACACTGTGCCTATTGTGTGCCTATTGTTATCACCTCTAACATGCAAAAATAGAACTCTTTTAAGTCGAGGATATACTTATCAGATGTCGGATCAAAATGTGCCTTCCATTGATGAAGATCTTCTTCCGATAAATATGGAGCTCCAATTTTTGCATACCATTCGGCATTACCTGATATATAGCGTTTAGTCTCTGAACTGAGAGGTGAGAGTTTTTGGATGGCATAGGTGGTAGTAGAAACATTTTTAATGCCTGCTTGTAGGAAAAGCCCATGTAGCTTTCGTCCAGTAAAGTTATCGAATTGAAGTTCTGAAGTTTTTTCCTTAAGAGCCAAAGCTACTGCTGCCAAAACTTTTAGTTGCAGATAAGGATCAATAGGATGAAAAATAATGATAGCACCGTCAAAATCTTTAGCTGCAATCTTTCCTCCTTTCTTTACCACTCTTTTCTGCTCCTCCAGAACTTTGAAATGATCTGCAACATAAGCGAAACAATTACTGAAGAAAATTGCATCAAAAGTATTATCTTCAAAAGGAATAGCAGAGAAATCTGCTATTTGAAACTCAATAATATCTTTAAGAGGTTCTTTTTCCAGATTTTTTACCGCATAATCTATCAAATTTTGGGAGAGATCAATCCCAACAACCCGCCCCTCAGGCTTCACTTTCTCTGCAAGGAGAGGTGTCCAGAGGCCAGGCCCACACCCTAAATCCAACACCACATCGCCTGATTTAAGACCTAAATCCGCAACCATTTGAAAACGTTCTTGTTCTGTGGCGATATAATGATCAAGAAGCCAGTCTAATGCTGTCAATTCCATACCCTTTTCACCTTGAAAAAAATTATTAACTTTTGGCATGAAATCTTCTCACATCCTCATTCTATTTATAAAGTCTGCTCCGTTCCATACTTAGCGCACGTCTTCGCCGCCATAGACCCGCCAGGACCCGCACCGACGACGACCACATCACAATTGATCTTCTTCATCTTTGATCATCTCTATATATTCATCTTTTTTCATCTTTTCTTCTCATTTTCGTTTTTTTCTTTTTTCATTTCGGCGGTGAAATCTCCAAGTCCTTACAAATCTTCTTCGCAAGGAAATCAACGATCTCAGTATGTCTCGGAATCGTGGACGTCTTTCGATTCGAAGGGTTGTAATAAACGGTGTGTTTTCTGCCCTCTCGAAGAAACGTGCATCCATGTTCTTCTAGATGGCGAATCAATTCTCGCCGTTTCATCAGATATCCACACTGATCTCTTCGCGGATGACGTTCTTTCCGACCAAGTCCCGCTCGGTCAGTTCTCTGTTGGATATCAAAATCAACTCTACGGCATCACGTAGGTTTTCACGCGTCTCTTCAAGCGTTTTTCCCTGCGTGTTTGCACCGGGCAATTCTTCAACGAATCCAACATACCAGCCTTCGGTCTTCTCGAATACCGCTGTAAATGTAAATGTACTTTCCATCTTTATCTATCCCCAAATCTATTCTTTACTTTTTTATCATATAAACTCTTCCGCCACCGATACCGTATCCAACCCACACCTCGCGCACGAATCGAAGATTTTTGAGTACCGACGACGACCGCATCACAGTTTATTTTTTCATCTTTGACCACCACCACTTTCCATCGATAGATTTATGACGCATGATATAAGAATTATTACTGACGTAGACGACGTCACAGTTTATTTTCTTCTGGAGTGGGAGAAGATTCACTTCTTCTGCTCTCTTTTCTATTCATCTTCTTTGTACTCGAAAATGAAACATTTTCATATGCCACCGACGAATTTGGTCAGCACCCCAAATCCTTTCATACCTTCTTTACCATCTTCACTGCCCCCTTGAAGACGATGATCTCCTCCGCTTGAGAATCGTTCTTTGGCTCGATCAATAACTCGTACTTTGAATACCCCTTCATCTTTCCTTCGATCTGAGATCCATCCAAGAACGTTAGGATCACATTCTCACCATGCAACCCACGAAAGAAGTCGTTTATCTCCTTCGATTTTACTTTCTCCTTCTCTCTTCCTTTTTCCGTCTTATCCTCTTTCTTCCTCTCTTGGATGCTCTTCCTTTATGTGGATCTCGAGGTTCTTCTCATTCAGCGATTCAAAATCGCAATAAGGACACTTGTATGGCATTTAGATTTCTCTCTTTACCCACCTCTGTTCTTTGCATTCAGGGAATCGATGCTCCAATGTTAGAACCGAGTAAAGCACCCGCCAATGCACCGCACGCTATTCCTATGGGACCTCCAGGTATTCCTA
>CABGHH010000204.1 GCA_902158745.1 Candidatus Methanolliviera sp. GoM_asphalt | reverse complement strand
TGGCAATCTGCACCTGAACCTTCCTGTTGATGTATTCGAACTGGGCGTCACGATCAGGATGGCTTGTCCCCTCTAGCGTCTTTTTGTTAGCCTTAAGACTATAGCCTAAATCATGGAGAATCTCGGCCACCATGCGGTGGCTCGTCTGATGCCCCATCCCTTTTAGCTCATCAGCCAGCCGACGAACGCTTTTGCATGTCCAACGCAGAGGAGAATCGGGATCCCCACGCGTGAGTGGGTCAACCAGCTTCTCAAGATCGGTCTTCAGTGTAAGGTCTTTATCTATCATTTTCTTTCGTCCTCCGCCTTCTCTTCGAATCCGCTTCTTTCCACCCACCGTAGGTACAACCAGCTTCTCCTTCAGCTCTTCTGCGCCGATGCGAATCCCCCGGCGCGATACTCCAGTCGCTCGTGACACCATCGAGGTTCCGCCATAACCAATAGCCTCCGCTTCGGCTGCCGCCACGAGGCGACGCAACCGCTCATCAAGCACCCACTCTAACGCCTGAAACTTTTGCCTTATCATAGACTCATCATTCTTACCTTGCATGTAATTTCAATAAGTGGTAGTTGATATAGTTATTTCGTGACGCCCCCTAAGTGCATAATTACCATTATCTTGTCGGTAATTACAGCAATTGTTGTTTGGAAGAATAAGAGTTTCTTTTATGAAAAAGAAAATGAATCCTAAATCAAAGAATCTTCCTTCAAAATTTCTTCTCATTTGGTTTGGACAATTCATCTCGATGATAGGTAGTGGTCTCACTATCTTTGCCTTGGGGGTATATGTCTATCTACAGACTCATGCGGTTTCAAGTTATACGCTTATACTCCTTTGTGTTTTCTTGCCGCCGTTTCTGCTAAAACCTTTTGGTGGCATTTTGGCAGATCGTCATGACCGACGTTTAATGATGCTGATTGGCGACTTGGGGGCAACGCTTGGTTTGCTATTCATATTCTTTATGATGCTAAAAGGTAATATTCAGCTCTGGCAAATTTATTTAGGAATTGCAATCTGTTCAACTTTTTCCGCTTTTCAAGAGCCGGCTTACAAGGCTTTGGTTACTGATTTTATACATAAACCCCAATATGCTAAAGCCAGTGGCTTAGTGCAACTAGCCAGCTCAGCTCAATACTTTTTTGTTTGCTAGTGTTATTATTGTCGGGATAAGAAAAACTTTAGGAAAAACCAAAACAAAGCAATCAAAACAAAATTTTATTGCCGATTTCAAAGAAGGTTTTCAGGAATTTTCTAAAAACAAAGGTGTCGTTTGGTTAGTTGGTATCACAATGATTGTTTTATTTTTTGTAGGGTTATTGCAATCACTCTTTATTCCTATGCTTCTTTCATTAACCAGTCCAAAAACTACGGGGATTGTACAATCTATCTGCGCATCAGGTATGCTTATTGGAAGTTTATTTATCGGTTTGTTTGGCAGCAAAAGTAAACACGTGAAAGTATTATCCATTTCGCTATTCTTAGCAGGCCTATTTTTTGCGAATATCGGGCTCTCAACAAGCATCATCTTTATTACCCTGGTGGGTTTTATGTTCTTCGCTACTTTACCCTTTATCAATACATCAATTGAAGTTTTGATCCGAAGAAATATAGATAACAAGAAACAAGGGCGTGTTTGGGCGATTATTTCGACAATTACTTACCTTGGTTCTATTGTGGCTTTTGTTGTAGCTGGTTTCCTAGCAGATAACGTTTTTAATTCTCTCCTGGAAGTAAATGGAAAATTGGCAGGAACCGTTGGTTTTATTATTGGAATAGGAGAAGGTAGAGGAATTGGTTTAATGCTTATAGTTTCTGGAATAATAATTTCATTTATCAGTCTATTAATTTTTAGAAATAAATTTATAAAAAATTTAGATAAAAATGATGAAAAACAAATATTTATTCAATGATAGCATAATCGTCAGGTTTATCAGCCTTTTCGTGACTGGTGCCATTCTCTTCACGCTGGTATGGTATCTAAGTTACTACTTTTTACCCGAAGGTATCATGCGGGGCAAAACTGGCTCAGCGATTATTGTGGGTTCGGAGGCAGCACCCACCATGCTTGCAGAATGGGGCACGATTGTGATGTGGAATCTTGGAGCTTTATTTTTAGTTTTCTTAGTCAACCTTATTCGGTATCTAGACCGCTTTCCGCTTGGCTACGTAACGACCCTTGGTCTGATTACCCTATATGCAGTCTTTCTGGGAACGAACTCATTTTCCATTCCTATGGCAGAGCGGATGGTGCCGACATTAGCAGTATTCAGTCGTGGCGGACCATACGAGATGACCGCTTTCATACTTGTGGCAGTTGCAACGTACAACCAGTCCCGCTTTGCACTTACTAACAACTCCTACCGCATCAGTCCGGTTCCGCGGATGTCGTTAGAACAATGGATCGGAATTGGGCTTGCAATTGCATTGATTCTCCTTGCCGGATGGCGTGAAGCAGCTATGATTATAGCATTATAGAAGCGGATAAAAGAGAAATCAGAGATTTCCACAAAAACGACTGTCGTTTTTATTTGCGGGATGGTTTATACGGCATTGCAAAAATATAAAGGGTATTTATGTACCCTAATCTATTATAAAAGCAAGGTGGTAAAAAATGAAAAAATATGACCCCTGGGCAACACCTTGGCAAATAAATGAACATGATTTCCCCCGTGATGGGGATTCCGCGGAGAAATTGAAATCCTTGCTCCGATATGCGATCCTTGCGCCTTCCAGCCAC